>JAAYIG010000244.1 GCA_012523595.1 Fibrobacter sp. | reverse complement strand
CATGCCTGAGAGATAAACAGTGGAGCGGCTAATGACAGCACCTCCAACCCACCTCCCGGGCCATGGAGATTGTCTGCCAGAATTTTTTCTGTGTCTTTTACAAGTTTACTCATGATACAACCCATTGTATCGAAAATGTACTGAATATAAGCAAGGCCAGAATGCTTTAAAAGGATTTATCCTCGAAGGTCCTCGAAGAAACAGCAATTGCTTGGAAATATGGGTATGAAAGTCTCACACAGTAACGCAGGAGCGCTAAGAAAAGAGCGGAAAGAAGATTGAATCAGCTATCCCACCGATAATACTCTCCTCTATTTTTTCCTTCATTCCGGTTTTTTTCCGATAATGCTTCTGATTTACTTCTATCTCTATTCCCAGGTATTTCTCCTCAGGATACCTCATCCTCATCTGTTTTGTCAACCCATCACTGATTCCCAAATAGGGATAGTTTCTCCTGACTCTGACTCCCGGAACCTGCTCAGCCAGATACTTCTGCAGATAGAGACAGATCTCCTTTTCCCCCTTTCTCTTCGGGTCATAAAGAAAACCCGTATCTGCATTGCGCACCTCGCCATTAAGAACAGGTGTGAAACTGTGAACAGAGAAATGCAGCACCCGTCTCCCTTCAGATATTGCCTTTTCTGCAGCAGAGAAAACCTTTTCGTGATAAGGATCATAGATCTCCCTTAAAAGCCTCTGTTTCTGCTCCTCAGGGAGGCAGGAAACAAATTTGGAAAAAACACGGGGGTTTCCTCTTGAACGGTTCTGTTCGACCACAAGACGGCTTATCTGTTCGTAAAAGAAAGGAGCTTTAAGACTGGCGGAAATTTTTCGGGCGAATTGAAGAGCACCCGGATCGTATCCGCGGTGACTGTTCAGGATTTTTTCTCTGCCCCTGAAATAAGAACGGAGTTCAGAAGGTATTCTGTTTCCGCCATGTTCACAAGTGATAATCAGGCGAGTCTGCGGTCCCAATCAGTAATATACCCCCTGTAAAATTGGCCTGATTCTTGTGTCCTGAAGTACCAGTTCTTTCTCAACCAGATCCTGACGCGGATCTACTATTCCCATGTCAATGAACTCCTGAATTGCATCCGTATCATAGTTCATTGTCAGGTCACAACCTGAATTGAACTGGAAATTGGCGTTTTCAGAGGCATAATGTATCGCTCCGTTAAAAGTACCGCCTTTCCAGGCCTGTGTAACAGTCCCGGTGCCCTCCACGTGTACATATCCCCTGAAATCATTAACCCCGCCCAATTCTGATATTTCGCCGCCGGATTTGACATAGAATAAAGTATTGGAATTCGCACTTGATTTAAAAAGGCTCTGGTTACAAATAATCTTGCTCTCTACGATCCAGATAACCTTGCCATCGAACGTACCGCCATCATCCTCAATCGCTTTCTCGCTGTTTACCCGCACAACCATGAAATCATTCCATTTTTTATCAGCAGGTGTATGGTCGTAGGCCCATTGAAGTGAGGATGAGGTTATCTTATCAGGAATAATACTCCCTACCGACTGAATATAACTTTCATCTATACGCGATATATCGACCTTAAAAGCGGTTTCATCCCCGGCTTCCATTCCCAGGTTTGAAGCGATATCGATCGTTCCAGCTCCGATGTTTTCACGCGCGCTTGCATTAATGATCTTGGAGGAGTTTTCTATCCTGTTTGTATATGTAGCCTTATGGTTATTCATGTTTATATTCTCGCAATCAATTGGGATCTTTCCATTAAAGAATGCATCACCATGCAGTTGCATCTGGTTATTCCTGATTTCTACATCCTTTTCAAATCCCATCTTACCTTCAACTGTCAATCCAGCCTGAGAAAAGAAATGTGTCTGAATGTAGGCATTTCCCCTCACAGTCAGGTTTGCATCAGATCTGAACTGTGCCGTTGGGTTAGAAGTGACTCCTACCTTGAGATTTCCATTAATGAGGCTGTTGTTTGCTCCACCGTTAAACATCACATCACCGCCAAAGTACACATCCCCGTTTATAGTAATTCGTGTATCGAAATTTTTCCCCTCACCGGCTATGTAGAGCGCATGTCTCTTTTTATGGCTGGTTTTCTGCTCCACTCCTCCGATGGAGTAGATAGCCACCACACTTTTTTTCCCGCCGCTGAACCCTCCTCCTTTTCCTATCCCTTCAACCTGAAGGAGTGCACTTGTAGGATCAAACCGCATTATCCGGGCTGAAAAGGATGGAGAGTTGGGATCATCAGGCTTCAGTTGAACAGAAACAGGGTTATTCGCGGAATTGGGATCATTACCAAGCAGCCATTTGTAACTGGGATTAGTTGTATACTTTTTTATTATGTTGTAAGCAACAACAGGCTGTTTCGCGAATTGCCCTTCTACCGCCTGAAGCGAGGCCTTGGCAGCTATTGCAGCAGCCCTGACCTTCACCATCTCAGTTGAAGCGACTTTATCTTTATTAGTGATATATGTCAGCGATGTTCCTGCTATGGTTGCTGCAAAGAGAATAGCCAGTCCATAGACAACGGCAAAACCGTTCTGGTCATTTTTTCCATTTGGAATTTTTCTCTTCATAGCTGCCCCTCTTCAAAGGCCATTATTGGGTATCTCAATTATCTCCTCATAAAGGCGCCAGGTATAATTCCCGACAGTTGGACAGTTGTAATTTGCTACAGTTATGCTTCCGCTTCTCTTTGTATCCGTTTCACCGCTTGTTCTTGTCAGCAGAAAAACCTTTACAGCCTTGACCAGAGGTCTCTGTATGGAATCGGGCATATTTACCCATGTAAACCTGTCCGTGGAGACTTTTGTCAACACAACCTCAGAGACCTGGAGTTTTCCGTTACCGGTACTGGTAAACTCCAATGACAACCTTGCATCATTGTTTTCCAACAGCACTGGGAAATCGAACTGGTTTTTACCGCTTCTGGGCAAAAAACTCTCACTGCCCAGTACTGCTCCATTCCCCTCGTTCCCCCTGAGCACCCATTTTATTTCGCTGAGAGCCTCCGGGAAACCATCCGCACCACTGACATTAAATGAAACCCGGACATGACCACGGGTAAGACTGAAGGATGTGTTACAAGTCACTCTGCCTGAAACGTTGCCAACCACATTTATCTGCATGTTACCGGATTTGGTGCAGTTGACAGTATCCCAGGAGGCCCCGACTACAGGTCTCTGATTGAGCAGTACCTGGTTTTCACTGTGCAACCCGTACTGGAACTGAAGAGCTTGAACATTCTGAGCAAGATCGGTTGTATTATTATCAAGTACCCTCTGCAGAATCGTTCCGCTAAGGGCATAGGTGATATCATCCACACCTGTCAAATCCCCACTGGCATTGATATTCGCCTTCCGGATATTCAACCGGTCTCCAGGAGTCCCTTCTGATGGTTTAATTGAGGAGCCATCGGAGAAAGTGACTCCTGCCACATCGTTAATTGTCCAGGTACCGGCAGATGTACCGGGAGTGAGCGTACGCTTGAACCCGGTGTTTCTGATCTCTCTTGCAAGCATAGCAAGTACATCCCTGGAACCACCCTGAATGCTTGATACCCTTTGTCCCCCGGTATAACTCTTCAGCATGGTTTTCACCTGTGAACCGATAATCATCGATACTATCACAAGAAGTACCGCGTAAATTATCACCTCAATAAGTGTCACACCTTTGCTGTTCAATTTACCGCTCCTAAAAGAGTTATCTGTTTCTCTCCATTTATCGCCTGCCACTTCACTGTTATCTCTGCTCTGACCACATTTCCCGTTTCGGTTATATTCCAGATACGCCTGTATTCCTTTCCATCAATAGTGTATGTATCGTTCCCGTTCGCAGGGGCCGGATCAGCGCTCAAATCGGAAAGCTTGAGTTCAGCAATCATATAAGCTGTTTCAGACCCCTTGGAGAAGCTTGACGTAAGTGAGCTGGTCTTTGAAAAGAAAGCAATCACTATGGCTGTGACCGCTACTATCAAAATAGAGATAAAAATCTCTATCAGTGAAAAACCGGAATCTCTCACAGAGCAATCCATGATGATCCATCCCATTTAAGCATTCTAAGATTCTGTGTACTGCCGGCATTCAAAATCGCTATGCAATAAGTCACTTTCGGCAGTTTTGATGAACTCAGGTAAAGACTTCCCGGATTTATACTCCCCATCGCATCTTTGGAGACAATCATACCTTTATCTGCCCAGTTACCTCCCAGCCATGATCCCGCCGCCGGAAGATCCGCTCCCGAGGCTGCGCTGCCAGGCGATGTTTCCGGCAGGCCGAACCGGACCGGAGGATCCAATGTAAATACCTGCTGATACTCACCCGCATCAGCAACAGAATTGTTAGTCGAATCTATAATGATCGTGTACTGATTGTTTGTGGGAAAAGTCACCAGTATCTGGCAATCATTTTTCATGGCCATGGACCGGGTCATTGATAGATCTGCCATTACTTTCCAGGCAGCTTTCTGAAGCTGATCCTCTGCAATATAAGAGCTGAAGCGGACTACGGCAAAAGCGCCCAGTATGCCCAGGATCAGGATGGCAACCAGCATCTCCAGTAATGAAAATCCGCTTTCCTTTCTCATCCATACACCCCTGTATTAGATCTCATTATATATTATATCACTTTTTCAAGGTAATTAAATGCAAAAAAGCATCTGCCTGGTAGACAGAAACATCGCAAACCTGCAAGTTGTGAAAAGAGGTGCTGGGCAGTTCGAACTCACAAAGAGGTCTCCCTGAAAAAAACTTCACACTTTTTAAGCACAAAAACGTATAATGACTTCTTCGGAATGTATTTTCTTTCTCTTTTAAAAATTCAGGTCTGTTCCTTATCTTTCAGGTCAGGATTTCTTTATGGGCGGTTTTTTCGGAGTAATATCAAAGCAGGAATGTATCAGTGATCTTTTCTACGGAACCGATTACCACTGCCATCTGGGCACCAGACGCGGCGGAATGGCAACAATCAATGAAAACGGTTTCACAAGAATAATCCACGACATAAGCAACTCTCAATTCAGAAGTAAATTCGATGATGATCTCCGCAAAATGCATGGAAAAAGCGGAATCGGTGTCATAAGTGACTACGAAGACCAGCCTCTTATCATCGGCTCTCATCTCGGTACTTACGGTATCGTCACTGTAGGGTTGGTAAAGAACGCCGGAGAACTGACCAGGAAAGCATTCAGCACGAGAGCCACCCATTTCTCAGAAATGAGCGGTACTGAAATCAATCCCACGGAAATTATTGCTACCCTGATAAGCCATGAAGAGTCATTTGAAGCAGGAATCGCCTCTGCCCAGGAAACAATTGAGGGTTCATGCTCAATGCTTCTCCTTACCAGAAAAGGCATTTTCGCGGCCCGTGACCTGCTGGGAAGGACCCCGGTTATTATCGGCAAGGGAAGTAATGGATACTGCGTCGCTCTCGAAACCTGCTCCTTCCCGAACCTTGGTTACGAAGTTGTCCATGAACTGGGTCCAGGTGAAATAGTTCTGATAACTGAAAACGGATATGAAATCAGGAAACAGCCGGGCACCGAGATGCAGATCTGCACTTTTCTCTGGATCTATTACGGATACCCTGCATCCACATACGAGGGAATAAATGTAGAGGATTCCCGCCATAGAAGCGGTGCTGCACTTGCCAGAAATGATTCCGTAGATGTTGACCTGGTGGCCGGTATCCCGGATTCCGGAGTTGCACACGCTTACGGGTATGCTGCTGAAGCAGGATTACCCTACAGAAGGCCATTTGTCAAATATACCCCAACATGGGCACGCAGCTTTATGCCTCAGATTCAGGAGATGAGAAATCTGGTGGCAAGAATGAAGCTTATACCTATCAAGGAACTTACGGCAGGAATGAGGATGCTTTTCTGCGATGACTCAATTGTGAGAGGAACTCAGCTCTATAACACATTCCAGAAGCTCTATAATTACGGTGCCAAAGAGATACATCTGCGCCCCGCCTGCCCTCCCCTGCTCTTCGGATGCAAATACCTTAACTTCTCCAGATCAAGATCGGAAATGGACCTTGCCTGCCGTAAAGCTATTGTAGAACTGGAAGGAGAGATCACCTCGCTTGATAAATACATAGATCCGGACACTCAGGAGTTCAAGGCCATGGTTGATATAATCCGTAAAAGGATGGGAATCTCCTCACTGGTATACCAGAAGATGCCTGATATGGTTGAAGCTATCGGACTTCCAAAGGAAAAACTCTGCACTTATTGCTGGGATGGATGCGAGGGGTGCGGAGGAAAAACCAGCAAGACTCAGGCAGCAACTGCTATCGATTACATCTGAGAAAAAAAGATCTACGATTAAGCTGATTAAGTGACTTGCTTGATTTTTATTTGTACATGAAAGCAGTTATTTACTTTCACTCAGCAGATCATCATAGACTTTCTGCATGTCAGGATCTTTCCTGAGATAATTAACCTTGTACTGACCCTCTCTGACCCAGCCCTCAGCAAGCAGCTTCGCCTTGAGCATCTCATAGGAATTGGGCTTCAAGTCAACCAGCACCGGTGCATTCAGGCGGCTTGACTTCCTCTTTGCGGAATACTCCGGGTTTACATACTTAATATGCTCATCAACCAATTCCAGGAAAGACTTCTTGAGATTCTGCGTTGTTCCTGCAGGGAACTCCACGTACAGTTTATAGATGTAATTCTGTACATCGCAGAACATCGTGTAAAACTCTACTTTTAAGTTTCTTGCCACCGCAGCAGCATCAACAGCCTGCATAACATGAGCCTCAGAAAGTTTCTCTCCTGTAAGGCTTGTTACGCCCTCTCCCTTCTGCAAGAAACGAAACAGTGGAAACCGGTTGAAGAATCCCTCTACCCGCACGATATCATTTATGTCGTATCTGTAAAGACCGCTTCCATTGGTAATCAGGATATAGTAGCTTTTGCCAATCTCCAGTTGATCAGCCCCCAGGACCTCCGGATCATCTTTCTGCCTCTGGCTCTCCTCGATAAACTCAAAATGGTAGATATGCCCCAGGAGAACAGAGTAGTCCCATTCATTCCCAAGCACCAGGCCTGCACGTGCCTCACTGGCCTGATATCCAAATTCTCTCAAGATTGTCTTCTCAGGGAAAAAGCCCTGAAGTCTGGGCAGAATAAGGGCACAATTACCCTGCTTCCAGGTGTTTACGCATACCAGATCAGGCCAGTAATGAACAGGTTTGAGTTCCTCCCCGTATTGTTCGACAAGTTTCTCAAGCTGCCTGGCCCTTGCACGATCCGGTTTGAGTTTCCCAAGCATCACCGCACGATCAGAAGGATCTATCTCCGAGGCCACATCCGGGCGCAGTGTCCCATCATGAATGTCCTTTATAAGACCCTGTGCCTCCTGAAGAACCATCCTGTGCATCTGCAGCACAGTGGATGGATTAACTGTGATGATATAGGTTATGTTGCATGCCAGAGCATATCTCAGCATAGCATAGTATTTCTTTTCATAATCTTTGATACAGATCACCGGATATGGAGTGGAATAAAGATCTTTTAAAATTCCGGGAATATTTCTGTAAACCACTCCGGAAATAGAACCGAACGGCGTACCGTCCTCTGTCCTGCCCTCTTCTGCAGGAGCGACAAAAGAGAGGTTTTTACCATGAAAAAGTGTAGGATTGTCTCTCAGACAAGTATAAAACCAGAGTTTACTGACACCGCTATATGCTTCCCTGAAATATCTATCTGAGACTGGAATCAGTTTCGGTTTATCCGTTGTCCCGCTTGTTGTATTGTAGAATACCGGCTTTCCGGGAAAAAGCACATCCGGCTCCCCGCGGCTCATCCGGTCTATATACCCTCGATGCCCCTCGTAGTCCCTTATGGGAACGGCCTGCCGGTAATCCCTGATGCTTTTAATTGACGCAAAACCGTGCTCCCTGCCAAACAGGGTGTCTTTACATGATTGGATTATGCCTTTAAGGACCCGGTCCTGGGACAAAGTGATATCTCTGCTTGCTTTTTCAAGCTTTTTCAGCAGCGGTACCCCTGCTACGGACAGGGCCAACTTTTTAATCACGGGATTGTTAATTGCAATCGACATAGATCTCAAATTAGTTTTTGCAGCCCGCAAATAAAAGAATACAAAACATAAAGCACTGTACTGACTTCCGGGAACCCCTTTATCCACGGGTAAACAGACAAGCAGAAGATGGAATTCAAAAACGGATTTGATTAATCGAGGTATACTCAATATACAGCCAGATAGAAGAAATCGGGAGACAGAGGTGTCTCCCTGCATATATCATCGTGAAAGTTCAAGATCACTTTTTCCTTGACAATACGCTGGTTTCCCGCGTATAGTAAACCGCTGTTTTAGAACCGGTCCGGAATGCAACACCGGCTCTGGCTATAGGAAACCATGATTTCTCAAATGCTATACTTTTATCCGCAAGCTCCATCCCGTTTATAGAATATGCAGCTCCTGCTTCGACAAAGAAATTGCTATGTTTCCCGATAACCATTTCAAAGCCGGCAATAGCTGGAATAAGATAGTAATCTGTTTGTCTTCGCGGTGTGTGAATGTCATAATCGGTGTAAAATACTGTCAGCAGGTATAGGACTTTTTCCCGTGTTTGACCGAAACGGAATCCCAGAGAATTGTCAATAGTGGCAACAAGTGAGAGGTCATCAAACCCTGTATTTTCGCCGAAATCCGCCTGATGTCTTTTAAAGCCCCCGCTAAATTCATTTGACCAGAAGAAGAATTCAGATTTTCTGGTCTTTATGTTTTCGACACGGGTACGGACAAAGGCCTGAAACACTCCGTTATTTCCACCCAGATCAATCCCAGCATTCCACCAGTAAAGGATCCCATAACGATACCCCAGCATAAATGCCGGCGGCAGCACATCGGCGTCAGCATAAAGCACAAGAGAGTGCTCTTTTTTGTTCAGTAGTCCTCCCCCGCGCACAAAAGAGGGCTGCCTGACAAAACCCACTGGAGTATAATCATTTGCATGACGATTCTTTGGCAGCAATGCAGTGTATTCCCGTCCATTCCGGGTTATATACCTGTAAGTGTCAAACGAATCAACAGAAGCAGCATTCCCGACAAGATCGGAACCGAAAGAAACCGATACTGCAAACAAAGAGATAATTGCACACGTTAACATCGTTTTTCTCATTTTGTGCTCCCTTCTTCATACCAAAGGTTCAGAGCTGTTTAATCAATTGTCATACCAGAAATAAGATCTCTGGAATTCTGCAATTTTTCTGCAGAAAACCGGTATTGATGATAATTGTCAAATAAAAGAGTTCCAGCGTGCAATTAGAAAATGAACAGAATTGTCTATCAAAGGGATTAATTGTACAGTTTTATATGGAAAGGGATCAAAGCACTTCTCGGAGTGGTGGTTTTGACTTAACAAGTTAAGTCACGATTTCAGGACTTAAACGGGTAAGCGATAAATCCCGGCATTCTGAATGCTATTCGCCCATGCAAATTCCTATATTATTGAATATTCGTTCCCTATACTTATTAACAGGAAACTTATGACCACTCAAACCATCCTCTTTGCAATCGGACTCACAGCCTTTGCCGGCCTGTCTACCAGCATAGGAAGTGCACTTGCATTCTCTTCCAGAAGACTTAACCCACGGTTCCTTGCAGGATCACTGGGTTTCTCCGCCGGTGTGATGATCTATGTATCACTAGTGGAAATATTTGTTAAAGCCAGAGATTCCCTCTCCACTTATCTTGGGGATAAGAATGGCTACAGACTCACAGTGTTCGCCTTTTTCTGCGGCATCGCCCTGATTGCACTTATCGACAAGCTGATCCCATCTTTTGAAAACCCTCATGAGATGGCTCATCTGGAGGGAATGGCCAATGAAAAGAAAGGACCATCGGAAAAAAAACTCCTCCGTATGGGGTTATTTTCCGCCCTGGCAATCGGTATACATAACTTTCCTGAGGGATTCGCTACATTTATGAGCGCTTTGACTGATCCTTCACTTGGAATCAGCATCGCAATTGCGATTGCGCTTCATAATATCCCGGAAGGTGTCGCTGTTTCGGTTCCCATTTACTTTGCCACCAAAAGCAGGTCAAAGGCATTCTGGTTCTCTTCTCTCTCCGGGCTTGCGGAACCAGTGGGAGCTATTGTCGGCTTTTTTCTATTCAGGCATTTTTTCAACGATCTGACATTTGGATTTGTCTTCGCTTCTGTTGCCGGGATTATGATCTACATCTCCCTTGACGAGCTCCTTCCTACAGCAGAGGAGTATGGAGAACACCATCTGGCCATCGGGGGTCTTATAGCAGGAATGCTGGTGATGGCGGTAAGCCTGCTATTGTTTGCCTGATTGGTTGAGGGGAACAGCATAGTTTTCCGGGTTATTTTCGGGAAACGATGGTTTGATTCGTTTTTTTGGGGTTACTAATTCACCTCCGGGATGAAATCCTGACTTAAACCCTTAAATTAAAAAATTCATCTCTGAGGTGAATTTTTAATTTAACCTATTAAGTTACGGTTAAGTTAAACCACCTCTTTCCTAACCACACCATCCCCCAAGTAAAAAACCCAACAACCCAGACATCAATCCAGCACAAAAGCCACACTCCCATTACCATCAAAAGAATAATTCACTTTTCTTGATTCAAATCAATCCTCTAAATCGGAATTCAGGATATATTTAAGGCAGAGTATTTGATATCGATTAGATATCATTTTAACCGGCTCAGGTCTCTTAACACAACATGGAGGAATTATGGCATTTCAAGGCTGCCCTGGCTCACAGATGATGGATCTCAGGAAGAATGCAGAAACAACCGATGCAGATTCGGCTGCAATAGCGCAGTCTCAACTGCGCCAATGGCCCATTCAACTGCATCTTATCGCACCAACAGCTCCCTATTATCAGGGTGCGGATGTCGTTCTGGCGGCAGATTGCACTGCATTTTCCTTCGGCAATTTCCACAACGATTACATAAAAGGAAAAGCAATTGCAATTGCATGTCCGAAGCTGGATGACGGGCAGGATGAGTATGTGGAGAAAATCAGGGCATGGTTCGATGAGGCAAAAATCAACACACTAACTGTGGTTATAATGCAGGTTCCCTGTTGTGGAGGACTGCTGCATCTGGCTAAGCAGGCTCTGTCACAGGCCACAAGGAAAGTGCCGCTGAAAGCAATTGTTCTCAGTCTGCAGGGAGAAATTCTTTCTGAAGAATGGGTTACTGTTTGAGACAATAATTGAATGGTGCTCTGAGGCTGTTTCGAGGCCAGATTCGGTATCGAGACAAAAAGGTTTTCCTGCCGTCACTTTTTGTAAATGATTTTCAGTATGAATATTTAAGGGGACGTCTGTCCCCTTACACCTCCACACCCTCCACCTTAGTGCCTCAGTCAACTATACATCCAGTAAAGCTTTATCGTCTGGATCTTTTTTAGAACCTTCAATCGTCATCACAACTCAGGCAGAAATGGCGCAATGAGGGTATCGCAAGATATACTCAGTTAAAAAACAATGATCTGAGATTCTATTATAATCGTCTTTTCGGGGTTTACTCAGTGAATTCTCAATTGAAGAGGTGCGTGAATTCTGGCAGCATTTACCACCGAATTGACAAGGTCCACCTGAGCGAACTGGAGTTATATGAGCATTTCTGGAATGCGGCAAAATGGATCCTTTGCCCTGTCCGATCACTTTACCAATAACCTCTCCATTTTGCACTGCCTTCCTGGGAGATAAGGAGCTATGATATACATTCCCTTTGGCAGCCTTCTTCCAGCCGATTCACGCAGAGAATGCACCGAGACTTTTCCGGAATATGAATCGATTTTGCGGCCGTTAAGTGTATATATTACTGCCCTGTTGTACTCTGAATTAAGCTGTGGTTTCCTGTTAGTACCGAAAATTGTATTTAGTGGCAAAATTGTGCCGTTAAATTCTATTGCACCGATATCAACAGCATCAGCATATACAGCTCCACCATGGTATCCTTTATTTTCAGCAATTAATGAATTGCTCAGTTCAAGATAATTTCCCGGTCCACAATAAATAACCGAATCTCTTGTCATGAATGAAGAGTCAGTCTCAACACATTGTGTTCCTTTTGAAGGGATACTTGCCTTTGGCAGCCCAGGCCCATTGGAAGACTCAGGTCTGGGCTGTCCTTCGATTGTTAACACAGGAAAATGCCCGGCTGGTTTCTCAATCCCAGGAATCCTCAGTGCTTATGTAAAAAAGTTATGGCACAGGTATCAAGGTTGAATGTAACCGTATAGAGACAGTTCCATTTTTTCCGGATGATTTGTCTGGATGGTAATTTGCCCATAAGATGGCTTGTTGACTTTGGGACTGTAAACGGCAAGTTCATAGACCCTGTATCCATTTTCGCGAACAGAATCGGTTGATGTAAGTTTGTATCTCAAAGGAATCGAAAGATCCGATTGCCAGGCAGGAGCATTTTCGCCGGTTTCAGAAGGACGGAACTCAACCGAGACTATCGACAAATCGTTCTTCCTGGTTGAAAGGGTAATTTTCTTCGGCACTCCATCATTGGATCCATCCAGACTCAGCGATGTCACAGACAGGTCAATAGGTGCCTGAATTGTCGCTTCTATAAACAATCTTACCGTCTTCTCATTCTCCGCATTGGAAGTAACAGTGATTGACTTTGAAAGCTGCCCGCTCCTCTGCCCCTGTATATTCACAACCGATTCTATTTTCGTTGATTTACCCGGCTGGATCAGTGAGTCAAATTTAACCACTGTGCATCCGCAAGACGGACGTACACTTTCAAGCTTGAGAACAGCATCACCGGTATTTTTCACAACAAAAACAGCAGTAATTTTCTCGATCTTACCTTCGATAACAGTTCCGCAATTGTAGGTTTTTGAATCGAACTCAATTCTGGGGGCGGCAAGCGACGTGGAAATTGACAGAAGGACTGCAGCAGAAATAAAAAAGCTCATATGCCTCATAAGCACCTCCGATTATTTGGTTACTCAACGCAGCAACTTCGACCGAAATTACTGACGTATTCTGGTTTTCAGGTCTTTATCTCCTTGGATAAGTCTTTCTTCAAAAATACTCTATTCCTGATAACGACTCCAATAGGTTTAAATCTGAGGCATGTATAGCTGTGCTAACTACCAGATCGTGAGACAAGGATCTGGTAGTTAGCACAGGATCGGCAAACGGACTCGGACTCAGAAACGGGGGGAAGGGCACATGAATTTCCGTATATGCAAGGAAATGATAATCAAAGCAAAAAATCCAGCCAACTTCAAAATTGGTATCAGTTCAGTTGAAGAACATGGATTTAATATTCCGTTGCATGGGACTTTCAGGCATGCAAAAAGTGAAGTACCCTTGAATAATTGGTATATTGAGGTGATAATCCAAAGGACGGATTGTTGTGAAGAACTACATTTTGAGATAATCCTTACATTTTTTCAGACAATAAGAATAGTTTGGTGGCCAGACAACATTTAAAAAGCTCCGATCCGAAAGAATTGATAGATGAACACTGATTCAAAATTACTTTGTAAAATAACAGACCACGAGATTTTATCTATTATTAGGCATGTTTATTCGCCATCAACGCAGATCCTTTCCAGTACTCTTCTGCAGGGTGGAAAATTCAATACAACATATAGAATTCAAACGGAAAAGCCTTCAAGTGATATTATTTTACGACTATCTCCTGTTAAACAGGAACTTCTTTTTCATTTTGAAAAAAAATTGATGATGGTCGAAGCAAAATTATATAAACTGCTAGAAAAAAAAGGAGTTCCGGTTCCTGAAATCATTTATTATGATGCAACTAAGACCTTGGTTCCTCGCGAATTTTTGATAACTAAATTTATCAATGGTGTTTCACTTGAACATGTAAAACTTTTTTCCAATGAGTATGATCAAATAATGTATAATCTCGGGATTTATATAAATAGAATCCATTCTATTATGGGAGAAGGGTTTGGCTGGTTTAATCTGGAAAAAAGTGAAATGT
>JAAYIG010000243.1 GCA_012523595.1 Fibrobacter sp. | reverse complement strand
CCACTCGCATTCTCTCCAGTTGAAATTGACTCAGTGCTTCTGGTCGATGGCGGATTATCAACAAATATTCCTGTCGAATACGCGCGCGAATTGGGATTCCATAAAGTTATTGCTGTGGATGTGACTTCTCCGATGTGGAAAAAGGAAGATATTGAAAACCCAGTGAAACTGGTCGATCAGATAATAACCATAGGGCTTGCAAATCAGAAAAAGAACGAACGGAACAAAGCTGACGTGGTTATCACTCCTGATCTTGACAATTTTATTAAAACAGAATTCAGTGCCGTAGACTCACTTGTAGCTGCCGGCTATAAAGCTGCACAGAAAAACATGGATCTTATACGATCCACTCTCCAATTGAAATATCAGGCGTCCTCCGAAAAAAGCTCTCCTTCCATTCCCGAACCACCCATAGTAAAAGGAATCCAGGTATACGGAAACGACCGGACATCCACCCGCCTCATTACAACTGCCGCTGCAATCAAGACCGGAGATACACTCTCCGGTGAGTTGATCAAGACAAGTTTAGCCTCTGTCCACGCATCGGATCTCTTTGAGAATGTAAACATAGACATGGATTCTTTGCATCAGGCCAGAATCATGGTTGAGGAGAAGAAATACTGGCGTATGAGGATGGGAATCCGCTATGATGAGTTTCATCTTGGTGAAGGTTTCATTCAGCCTGCATACGAAAACCTTCTGGGACTTGGAATAGTCACCGCAATTCATCTCCAGTATGGACTCAGGAGGGAAAAGTACGCTATTGATTTCCAGGGTAACCATCTGCTCACCCCCAATTTCGCCAACAATCTTCAGATCCAGTTCTACATTTCCAAAGAAAGGATTTTCCAGCGGGAGATTTTTGAGAACGATTCCATCTCCCTTTCCGAGAGGAGTTTAAAGAAAACCGGAATACTGACGATGGTTGGGACACAAATCGGGAGATGGGCACTTCTCTGTGGCGGATTCCGGATAGAGAGATATAAAATCCAGCAGTCTGACAGAAGCCCTTTTACTGATGTTCTGGGGCTGAAATCCCATGAGGGGCTACCCTATTTTATGCTCAGGCTTAACTTTGACACCATGGACCGATATCCCTTTCCCTTCTGGGGTATGAATCATTCTTTTTCGATCGGTGCGACAAGCAGAGCACTTGGTGGACGAGATAATCTCTTAAAATTCAGCGCGACCCTGGGGCGTTACTTTACCATAGCCAGGCGTAACACCCTCTTCCCGCAACTCCTTTTCAGTTACTCCAATAGTAGCCTGCCTGAAGTTGAAAGGATATACCTGGGAGGAGCGATTCCCGAAGGCAGGTATAAAGAGATGAGTGTTTATAACTATGTACCATTCATGGGTCTTCCTCCTATGGCGCTTTCAGGAGATGTTCTGGGGCTTGTTCATCTGGACTATCGTCTGATGCTCAGAAAAGGTATCTATGCTCAGATCATCGGAGACTGGGGTTATACCTGGCGGAGTAACGATTTTAACAGTGAAAAAGCTCTGGAGCAGTTTGCCAGGCTGGCTCCGATGGGAATAGGAGTGGGGTTATCCTGCGAGACAATCCTGGGACCGATCAGGTTGGCATATGGCCGGCTGATAAACAGCTTCAGACATCAGGGCATCAGATCAGAGGGGCAGTTCTATTTTTCTGCAGGGCATGATTTCTGAATTATATTGCCCACAGTCCTCAATACCTAATATATTAGAAGGACTAAAGTTTGAGTACAGCTATGCCTGCATGATGGCTGGATGTATTTTTTTTTCATGCGGAGATCTATAATATAAACATGCGTGTAAATATAGGCCCTAAACTGTTTATCGGCTTTCTGGTGGTTATTTTCCTCAACGTCTTTTTTCTGGTGATTGTATCCAAAACAGAAAATGTAAATGGGATAACCCGCATTTTAAAGCGGCAGAATGAGATTAAAAATGATATGCTGCGGCTTAAAACCCTGCATAAAATCCAGGGTCCCAGCATAATCAGCTACCAGCGGGTCGGCAGGCTGGAGTCAGTGGAAAACTTCCAGGAAATTCACAATGAGATAACAACTCTGATCGGAGCAATGGATTCCAAAGTGGACACAATCCAGTTGCTTGATTCGATTTTCTCACAGAGTGATATTAACGGACAGAATGACGGCTCGATAAGCAGACTTAAGAAATCGATGATAGACATACGCACCTATAACGATCTTTATGCAGGCACTTTCGACAGCATCGTAAAGTCAAAAAACGCTGTCGTGGATCCCAAAAAACTCCAGGCCTGGGGAGATCTGATAAATGATGTTGATCAAAAGCTCAGTGAAACTATCGATTCTGCTGAAAACATCATTGACCAGCAGACAAATCTCCGTATCAAGGAAGTTGAAGCCAGAGTAGCAAATGTTAAACAGATTACAATTGTTATAATTGCAGGAGTAACACTCTTCGCAATACTGTTCGGATGGATCTTCTCCAAATACATCACAAACGCTCTCAGACGTCTGAAGGAGTTTGCGGGACATATTGCAAAAGGCGATTTCAATGTGGATCCAACAGGATACCCCAGTGATGAAATCGGGGATGTGGCTACGGCCTTTTTTGAGATGTCCATTGATTTGAAGAATACTCAGGAAGAGCTTATCAAGTCTAAAAGGCTGGCAGCCATTGGAGAGATTGTAGCATCTGTTAACCATGAGATAAACAATCCGCTCATGATTATTTCCGGTAATGCGCAGTTTCTTGAGATGCTGATGGAGAATTCTCCTGCAGATATCAAGGAAAGAATACACACCATAATCGAAGAAACAGAGCGCATTTCCAGAGTTACACGTAAACTGAGAGAAATCAAGAATCCGGTTGTGGAAGACTATACTTCAAGCGGTGAACAGATGATTAACCTTGACAAGTCATCTCTCTGATCCGGGAAATATGACAAGTATTATCAAAAAACTGACTTTTTGCGGCGCTGTTCTGAGTGTATACCTGATGTGGGGATGCACGGCAAAGGTTATTACCTATGAGCAGCAGATGCTCTGTGAGGCCGATTCCCTTTTCAAAGCAGGAAACTATGATTACGCAAAGACCAGGTTCTCTAAAATCCAGGAATCAAAGCCCGAGTCCGATGAGGCAAAAAGAGCTCAGTTTATGCTAGGCCTGATAAATCTTTACTACGACAATCCCTCTGCAAACTGGGAGATTGCCCTTCAGGAGTTTAAAAAATTCGCATCTCTCTATCCCGATGACTACAGAATCGGCGAGGTTAACTCCTGGATCAGATTATTGGTAGTCATGCAGTCTTTCAAGAAAGAGTATCGTGGAACTGCTGACAAGCTGGAGCAGCTTGCAAAAAGCAAGGAACTGGAGGTATCTCAGCCCCAACCCCGCAAAGTCAATATAGATGCAATCACAGAATCGCTGAGGAACTGCTACAATGACCGCGATTCACTCACCAGAAAATCCAGGGAACTTGAGAATTTTATCCTCGACCTTGAAAGAAAATGTCAACAGGCAGGCCGCCAGTAGCATTATCCTATTATGAAAAAGTCTCTCTTTCGCAAAGAAATTTCATCTGTAAACACAGTGGTAATTAAAGTCGGCAGCAGAATACTTACTGCCGGAGGTCATGAAAAAAGGGTTAAAAATCTTGTCGAAGATATACTTCTGCTTCACCAGACAGGAATCCGAATGATTCTGGTCTCCTCAGGAGCTATTGCCCACGGGATGAAGGTTCTGGGACTGGAGAAGAGGCCAACTGCCATTCCCCTCCAGCAAGCCTGCGCTGCAATCGGCCAAAACAGACTCATGCAAATATACCAGAATTACTTCTCAAGCCGCAATGTCCCTGTGGGACAGGTGCTTCTCACCTGGGATGATCTCAGGAGCAAGAAGCGGTACCTGAACCTTAGAAACACCATGTTTCAGCTTCTTGAATGCGGTGCAGTGCCTGTTATAAATGAGAATGACTCAGTAGGGATCGAGGAGATTCAATTCGGCAATAATGATATTCTGGGGGCTCAGGTAGCCCTTCTGGTACAGGCGGATCTATTTGTAAATCTGACTGATGTCGGCGGACTTTATGACCGCAATCCACATCAATGCAAATCCGCGGTCCATATCCCTGTTGTATCTCAAATGTCTGCCTCGATTCACAAACTGGCTGAGACAAAAAAAAGCGAAGTCAGTGTCGGAGGAATGACTACAAAACTCAAGGCAGCGGAAATGGTTACCAGGGCCGGAATCTATTCTCTCATTGGTGATGGGTTCGATCAGCGGCTCACCGATGTCTTAACAAAAGAACAGTGCTCCACACTCTTTCTGCCGTCAGGACGTCGTATGTCCTCGAGGCAGAAATGGATCGCCTTTACCGGCCAGTCCAAAGGGGTTATATCCGTCGATGACGGTGCTGGAAAAGCAATAATCGAACGGGGAAAAAGCCTTCTCTCTGCAGGGATACTCAACACATCGGGCAGTTTCAAGGCCGGAGACAAAGTAGAAGTCCGCTCCAAAGACGGCAGACTGATTGCAGGAGGTCTGGTGAATTACTCCTCTGATGAGATAAAGGCTATCCAGGGCTGCAAAAGCTCTGAGATCGCATCACGTCTGGGAAAGAAAAATTTTGATGAGGTTATTCACAGGGATAATCTTGTACTGATGGGTTCATCTGACAATTAAACAGAAAAGGTTTTATCAAGCAAACATATCATATAGACAGGAATCATCTCATGGCATCAACAAATCTCCAGAAAACAATCGACCGGATAGCCTCGGAAGCTAGGAAAGCTGCTCTTCTGATGCAGGATGTAAAGGTAGCAAAAATAAACAGCGCACTTCTCCTCCTGTCAAAAATGCTGGTAAAGGAAAAAGAGCTGATCCAGAAAGAAAACATAAAAGACATCGCCAAAGCCCGGAAAGCAGGCCTCTCAAGCGCCATGATCGACCGGCTCACTATCACCGATAAAACAATTGCCTCCATGTCCAAAGGGCTTTCAGAAGTAGCTGCCCTGAAAAGTTCTGTGGGCACCGAATACGACCTCAGAAAACGCCCTAACGGTTTGTCAATTTATAAAATGAGAGTACCGATCGGAGTCGTGGGAATTATCTACGAGTCAAGACCAAATGTGACTGTGGATGCAGCAGCTATCTGCCTCAAGTCTCTTAACGCGGTAATACTACGCGGCGGTTCAGAGGCGTTCAATTCCAACATGGTGCTCACTTCACTCTTCTCGAAAGCACTCATCAAATCCGGGCTGCCTTCAGAAGCAGTACAGCTTCTGCCCACTACAGACCGCAAAGCTATTGAGCTCATGCTCGTTAAAGATAACCAGATCGATCTTATTATCCCCAGAGGAGGAGAAGGACTTATCCGAATGGTGGTCGAGAAGTCGCGCATTCCGGTTATCAAGCATTACAAAGGAGTCTGCCACGTTTATATCTCGTCAAAGGCTGATATGAAAAAGGCCGTCAGAATAGCTGAAAATGCCAAAATCCAGAGACCCGGCGTCTGCAATGCCATAGAGACTCTTTTACTGGACTCTACCCTGCCTGAGCGCAGCCGCAAGGCTGTGATTCAATCTCTGCTGGATAAAAAAGTTGTCATCTATGCCGATGCAGCCACTCGCAAGCTTGTTCCTGGACTGCAGAAGGCAACAGAAGATGACTGGAGAGCAGAGTATCTCGATCTGAGACTTGCAATCAGAACTGTAAAGAATATTGACCAAGCTATAGAGCATATTAACACTTACGGATCTCATCACACCGACTCTATTATCACCGAGTCACGTACCGAGGCTGAAAAATTTATCAAACTTGTTGATTCATCATCAGTGATGATAAATACCAGCACCAGGTTCTCCGATGGAGGAGAATACGGCATGGGGTGTGAAATAGGAATATCAACTGACAAGCTGCATGCCCGCGGTCCGATGGGAATTGAGGACCTGACCACCTACAAATGGATAGTAAAAGGAAACGGGCAGATAAGGGAATAAAGACCTCTGCAATCCACAAGGCAGCAGGTGTAATAACTTCCAGGGTTCCCGGAAGCCGGTTTCTGTTTTTCTGCCGGATTGAAAACAACTTCGCAGAACAGCACTGGCAGATGTGTTAAATATTTCATGATTACGAGAAATCACGATCTATTTTAATTTGAACAATCAGTCTGTAGAAAGGTATTCAAATGAATCTTCTTGATGCAGTAAAGTTTGATGAAAAGGGTCTGGTTTCAGCTATCGCTCAGGATTATAATACCAGCGAAGTTCTGATGCTTGCTTACATGAACCGGGAAACACTGGCGGAAACACTCGAGAAAGGTGTGATGGTTTATTTCAGCCGCTCCCGCCAGAAACGCTGGTTTAAGGGAGAAACATCCGGCCACGTTCAGAAAGTTCGCGAAGTCTACATTGATTGCGATGGTGATGCTCTTCTCTTTAAGATCGACCAGACCGGTGCCGCCTGCCATGAAAACTATTTCAGTTGTTTTTTCCGCAGGAATATCGAAGGGACCTGGCAGGTTGTAAAACAGAAGATAGAGTGATGCACAGAATATGTGTTTCATCCCTTGATTGAATGATCACCCGATCCAGGACCGAAAATTGATGAACTCTAAACTTTCTCCCCGTGTGGAAATCTCTCTGGATAACCTTCTTCACAATCTCAGGCAGATTCGTTCCATTGCACCGGGGACAGGCGTACTTGCGGTTGTAAAGGACTGTTCCTATGGCTGCGGCAGTGTAATGATCACCCGCACACTCGAACAGCAGGGCGGGGTCCATTTTTTCGCCGTGGCCAGACCTGAGGAAGCATTTCTTCTGCGGGAAGAAGGATTGAGCAGCCCCATACTGGTTCTGGGTGAGGCCGATTCATCACAGATAAAAGAGGCCTGGACAAAAGAGATTCTTTTTTCCTGCAACAGTTTAGATACTCTTAGAAACTGGATTAAATCGGGACTTCAGGTGAGATTTCATCTGAATATCGACACCGGCATGCATCGAATGGGCCTTCTGCCCTCCGAAGTGGAAGACTTCGCGAAACATCTCCAGAACAGCTCCGGTAATCTGCTCTTTGAGGGTGTGTTTACTCACATGACATCAGCGGATGTACCAGGAACAGAAACAGTACAGAGCCAGTTAGCAAGTTTCCGCAAAGCTCTGTCTGTCCTCCGCTCTCATAACCTTTCTCCTGTTCACATACATTTTGGCAACAGTGCGACAGTTATGCTCCATGGGATAAGCGAGTGTACCTTGATCCGCCCTGGAATTGCCCTTTACGGCTGCAAGCCGGACCCTGCTCAGGATTTTCCTCTCGACCTCAAGCCTGTAGCCGCACTGAAAGGATATATTGTAAGGATGAAGCAGGTTCCGGCCGGCACACCAGTCAGCTATGGAGCACATTATATCACTGAGCAGACCACATGGATTGCCACTATTAACGCCGGTTATGGCCAGGGAGTCCCAAGGTTTTTAAGCAACAAAGGTTATGTACTTATACGTGGTAAGAAATACCGTATAGCAGGAAATGTGACCATGGATTATATCATGGTCGATGCGGGGCCGGAGCCATGTATCGGGATCGGTGATGAGGCGGTAATTATGGGGAATCAGAATGGAGAGAGTATTACTCCAGATGAGATCGCTTCGATGGGAAATACAATTGCCTATGAGATTCTCTGTAATCTCAGTACTGCCATAGACCGCTATTATTATTTAAACGACTCGATCGTATTTCATAGTTCCGGCAGCATTTTTTAGGGAATAATTGCAATTATGTTTTTTTTTATCTCTGTAGAAGAAAATGAGGGAAAGATATTCCAGAAGAAACAAAACCGACTGTTTCTGGCTGTGAATCCTGATTGTAACACTGAACAATGCCAGATCGGCTGTGGCGCCTGCGGCGGGAACAGCAGCGTAAAAAAAATAACTGTTGTCACAGACAGGGCTGAAGAGTATCTGTTAGGGCAGACAGTCAGATTCAGGCGCTATATTCTGAATGAAGCTATAGGGGCACTGATAGTGTTCGGGATTCCACTTATCATGGCTTTAGCGACAATAATCACCTGGTACATTATCTCACCTCAAAAAGCAGATACCCCACTCGCCGTTTTTACAACCGGGGTCTCCTTTATCACCGGATTTGCGGTTGTCTGGTTGATTGACAACATTTTCCGCAGAAAATTCCCTAATATGATTTTAAGCAGTCTTGATAAAGAGAACGGGGATTAGTAAGCGGATGGATGAATGGCTGGATTTTTCCGAGCTGATCGATAAAACCCAGGAGCTTATAGAACTGGGACTCCACGATGAGGCACTGAAGATTCTTGACGAATACAGCAGAATCTACGGTGATGAGTGGGAGATATATGTTCTCTTCTCCCGGATCTATACTGAGCAGAACCAGCCAGATAAGGCTATCCCCTGCCTTCACAAAGGCCTGAAAATCGACAAGACCAATGCAGACTGTCTTCTGGGGCTCTTTTATGCTTATGCCATGAAGGACCAGGTCGCTAAAGGCGCCCGATATCTCTTCCGTGCCCATCAATTTCATCCGGAAAACGAACTGATAATCTCATCTCTGATATGGTATTACACTGAGATAAATGAGATCGGGAAAGCTATAGAGCTTTTCAAGGAACTCAGTGCCAAAGGGATTTCCAATCCTGAGGCTTTCCGTAATGGTGCTCTTGCCTTTGAGCGGGCTGGACAGCGGGAAAACGCGGAAAAATGCTTCAAGGCTGCTCTCGAGCTGAATCCTGCTTACGATGAGGTCCGTGATCTTTTAGCCGACCATTATCTCTACCTTGAACAGGCAGAAAAGGCTATTTTCCTCTACCAGGAAGCATTAAAAGAGTCTCCACGAAATATCCGCATTCTCTCCAGGCTTGTGTTCTGTTACTCCCAGGCTGAAAAACCCGACCAGGCCTCATCACTTGCAAAGGAGATAATCCGTCTTTATCCCAATTCGCCTGTAGGCTATGTGGACCTTGCCTACGTTGTTCTTAACGCAGAAGACTATGACAAAGCAATTGAATGTGCAGATAAAGCACTGGATATTTCTCCAATCGATCCTGAGGCATTCAGAGTCAAAGCTTTAGCCTGCTCAGAAAAAAAAGATTTTGACACAGCAGAAAAGCTTTTTCAGACCGCACTCTCCATGGCTCCGGAAAATACCGAAATTCTCCGCGATTATTATCATCACCTGCGAAGTTCCGGACGCTACGAGGAGATGGAGAAATGTGTAAACAATGTGATCAAACTCGAACAACCCTACTGTACTGAGGATTACTGGTTTCTTGCAGATTATTACCGTGAAAAAGAGCAGATATCAAAGTCTTTTCATTTTCTTAACAAGGCATACAAGAGCATGCCCGGAGAAAAGGAACTTATTCCCCCAATGGTTGACATAATGCTTGAAAGGGGGCATGCCGGGTACTCCCTGCCCTTCCTCTTCAATTATGTAGAGGATAATGGGTGGAATGAGGTGATGAATGAGTTTGCACATCATAAGAGAATGAAAAGTAAATGGGCTCAGGAGAGTATTCGTCTGCTGAGGTTTTTCGGACGTTCGGGTGATTACCGCGACTATGTTTTTTCCCATTATCTGCGCAAATTCATCATCGGGTCAGCCATTTTGATTTTGCTTCTGAGCACTGTACCATTATATTTGCTCTGGGGAATAAGCGGCATTATTTTCCTTGCTGTTATAGCAGGAGGAGCGATCGGCGCCTATGCCGGAACGCGCTCTCTTACCAGGAAAGTGAAAGCATCAGGAGGATAATATGAGTGATGAAAACTCCAGACC
Organism: Fibrobacter sp.; assembly: GCA_012523595.1. NCBI lineage: Bacteria > Pseudomonadati > Fibrobacterota > Fibrobacteria > Fibrobacterales > Fibrobacteraceae > Fibrobacter > Fibrobacter sp. The sequence continues at coordinate 1,931 of JAAYIG010000243.1, read as the reverse complement.
GGATCTGGTTCTTCACATCTGCTGTGCCCCTGATGAAGCCTGGGGAGTACATACTCTCCGAGATCAGTATAATATCAGAGGTTTTTTCTGCAACCCAAACATTGACCGCGAAGAAGAGTACAATCTCAGGCTGGAAGAAGCAAAAAAGGTCGCTGCACATTACGGTATTCCACTGGAAGCTGACAAATACGATCCACAATCATGGGAAGAAAGCATCGCACCCTTTGCCGATACTCCTGAAGGCGGTGAGCGCTGCCGCCGGTGTTTTCTTCTACGGCTTCGCAGAACCGCAGATTTCTGCAAAAAAACCGGTGGAAAGCTTTTCTCAACAGTAATGAGTGTCAGCCCGCATAAGAGCATAACATTGCTCAATGAAACCGGATCAGCATCCGCTGTTGAATATGGAATCACCTATGAGTGTCTGAACCTGAAAAAAAATGATGGTTTCCGGAAGAGTGTTCTATTGAGCAAGGAACTGGGTCTTTATCGTCAGGATTACTGCGGATGTCGTCTGAGCAGGAAAGAGCGGGACCTTCGGATCCAGAAAAAGAAAGCATCCTCTGCTTCCCTTCCTTGCTGATTAATCTGCGATGATTTATTTTAATCAGACTTTAGTCGGGACGTAGCGCAGTCTGGTAGCGCACCTGAATGGGGTTCAGGTGGCCGCTGGTTCGAATCCAGTCGTCCCGACCATTTTTTTATCCCCCCAGGTCTTCTATATCCCTTGTCAAAATACATCTTCTGCCTTGATTTCGCCCCCTCCCGGAACCTATTTTTTAAGACTGTTCTTAACTTTCAGAAAAGGAAAGAAGGTGAGACTGAATGAACGGTATAGTTGTACGAGAAGATGAAGCTTTTGAAAAGGCACTCCGTCGCTTTACTAAAACATGCGAAAGGGCAGGAATTCTGTCTGATGTCAAAAAATTCCGCCATTACGAGAAGCCCAGCGAAGAGAAGAAAAGACGTCTGAATTCATCCAAACGCAAACGTATTCGTGAAGAAAAACGGATGACCTATAGAACCGAACGATAAATCCGGCTCTAATCAGAATTCAAAGACTGTTGCGCCTCAGGCTTAACAGTCTTTTTTTATTCCCATAAACTCCAGCGCCTTGAATCCCAGCACAGCACAGGATGTAGCCACGTTAAGAGAATTCTTATACCCCAGCAATGGTATCTCCACAAGCCTGTCACATCGTTGCATCACTTCCATGCTTACCCCCAGTGCCTCGTTCCCGAACACAAGACCCAGCGCGGAAGGGTATTCTGCTTTGTCGTAAGGAGAGGCCACTGATGCAGTCTCAGCCGCCCATACCTCTATTCCCCGTTCATGCAGATAATCAACAGCATCTATGGTATTCTCGAACTTTTTCCAGGGTACATAATCGATAGTCCCAAGTGAGGTCTTCTGAAGTTTGATGTGTGGTGGAGATGCGGTATAACCACAGAGAAAAAGTCCGCTCACCCGCATCGCATCACAGAGCCTGAATATCGCTCCCACATTGAAAGCACTCCTGAGATTATCCAGAATTATGTAAAGAGAATTTTTAGGAAGGCGCCTGTATTCATCAAGGGGGATGGGAGAATCGAAACTTCTCACCTCAAACGAGGTTTCCATATCTCCTTTCACTGGTTTTCCTTTACCGGTCACGGAGTCGTCTTTCCTGTCAATGTCAATCTATTTTCATATCTTCTTGCTATCATAAGAAGAATCCCGCCACCGAGAAAAAGAATCCCCACAGAGGACATCCCTACCCTCGAGGCAGTCAGTGATTCCAGCCCTGCTTTACGTGTAAGGAAAGCTACAGCCCCCACCACAGCAGGGCCGATTATTACCGCAAACCTGCTCACTACATTGTAAAACCCGAAATACTCGGCAGATTCAGACTGAGGTACCATCTTTCCAAAATAGGACCTGCTGAGCGCCTGAAT
>JAAYIG010000242.1 GCA_012523595.1 Fibrobacter sp. | reverse complement strand
GGAACAGTGTGTCTGGTGTGGTAACTGTCCTTGCTTCATGCAGTTTACCGAGATCCCATTTATACAGACAGTCACCATCTGCTGCAACAAATGATATGGGATCTGTAGTCCATGCTGTTGCAGTGACATTATTATATTTATTAAAGGTTCTTCCTATAAATACCGGTTCACCAAAAAAGAAGGGTTTGTTTTCGTCAACCGGAAGAGCGACAAAAAATGGCTGTCGTCTACCACCCTGGCCGAGATTACCGTATTGATCTCTGCCTATGGGGCTGGGTCATAATCCTAAATGGCCTAGTCTCAATTTGGGTATAGGTTATAAAATTTGTTTTTCAAATTATTATCGGGCAAAGACTACAATTTCTCGAAGTTTTTACGATTAATTAACAGCAGCTTCGGTTTTGACCCCTTTGGCCCTTAATAACTATCCTCGGTTAAGTTGCCTTAATTAATTTAACAATTTTTCCACACCGCCTAGTTCATGTATTGCACGTTTTATGTTAAATCCACTGCAGAGTAACGAAAATTCAGCACGAACCCCATCTATTCCTCGTAATAGGAATTCTTTATATCCCATATTCTGCTTTAGATAAGCAAAAGGGCGCTCTGCATATTCTTTTCTTTTAGCATAAATCGCCTGAGATGATGGCTCTTCGTATTTTTCAGCCAAATAATCGCGTAGCTCCTCATCAAAATTACGAATTATGGTACGATCTATCTTAGCGTTTGTACACTCACCCCATCTCTTACACGTTGACAAACAGAACTGTCAGGCGGTGTGTATTGTTTTTTGCATCTCTTAGTATCTGTTCTACTTAAAATAAGCTGCTGTCCCTCAGGGCAGGTGTAAGTATCTTTTTCTTTATTGTATACAAAGCATTTCTTTTTGGTTCCATTCCCTTCTTTGTGTGATGATTGATCTTGGTTGGGAACCAATACATCTCTTCCTTCTTCATGCAAAGGCTTTATTTCTTCCATGTTGTAATAGCCGGTATCAGCAACTACTGTTTTGCATTGTTTATCAATAATATCTCGCCTTGCTCAATTTGCTTTTTCAATTGTTGTGAATCATTTCGATCATTGACCACGTCCATAGAAATGATTATCCCGTGCTTACTATCTGTTACTGCTTGCGCATTGTAACCACTAAAACTCCCCTTTTTAGAATGCATCGGTTTACTATCCGAATCAACTACATTTATTGAGGGACTTCCATCTTTTAATGGACATTGCTGGGATACACGATGTGCGATGGATTTGACACGTTCTACAAGATTTTGCTTCTCTGCAAGCTCATCCTTTAATCGAACCAACGATTCAAGCGATTCTTCTTCGTTATCTATTCGTTCGCATTCTTCCAATATATCTTGGATTCTCTTTTCAACAGCTTTGAGCACACGTTCACATCGGGCTGCATCCACTTATTATTTAATGATGCATTTGCTTTGATTTTGGTCCCATCAACAAAAAGCATGTTACCATCCACCAACTCAAGATCAATATACATTTGTGCACTATATTTAAGTACTTTCTTTAGTGCTTTTTCATGTTTTCGACGGAATCGAGTGATTGTCCGGTAATCTGGACGAAGGCCACCCATAGCCACATGAAAGAAACATTGTGGTGCAATGCTCTTTCCAATTTACGGCCACAGAAATGCCCATATGAATAGCCATATACAAGGAGTTTCAGCATGCTTTTTGGATCATACTCACTGTTACCGACTTTTTCCTCATCCAAAGGTATCCCTAATTCATCGAGATCCAAAGCATCGATAAACGCATCGCATGCTCGTACCGGATCCGATGCTCCAACATAATCTTCTAACGAAGCAGGAAATAGATTTAATTGATTCCTATCACTATATCGATACGCCAACGGTGAATCCTTTGCATTTAGTGCATCATATTAGCTATACTGTAATGTAAAATAATATATGCATAAGTAAATGCATGGATTATGACCCAGCCCCGAAAACGGGAATCCAGTCTTGATACATAATAATCCCTGGATGCCTGTTTTCACAGGCATGACGCCAGGAGTAGACACAAGAAATGAGATCAATCCCACATTTTCCTGAGTCTTCCCTGAATATCGCTTCCGATTTCAAGTGTTTCCCTGCTGTCCTGTTCTGTCTCAGGTATAACAGAGACTTTTTCCATCGTGTCAATTACATCCTGATTGAAAAAACGGCATCTCTGGGCATACACATGTCTGTCGGAGAAGCCCTGAGGATGGGAATAGAATTTCATTGGCCAGAGGACATACAGGTGATCGCGGGCACGGGTCATGGCAACATAGGTAAGACGGAGTTCTTCCGCGATATCCTCCTCGGATTCTGTTGACATATCAGATGGCAGGCAACCGTCAGCGGCATGAATCAGATACACAGCATCCCATTCACATCCCTTGGCGGAATGAATAGTGGAGAGAATAAGGTAGTCCTCATCACGCAACGGAGGACCGGCAAGATCACTTGTTGACACAGGAGGATCGAGCACGAGGTCGGTGAGAAACTGCGTTCTTGATTTCGAGTTTCTTGACAGTTCGACAAGATGTTCTATGTCGTTCTGTCTTGGAGATGAGTTTTCGTAATTGTCCTCCAGAAGAGGTTTATAGAAGACCCGGATACGGTCGAGTTGACTTGAGAGATCAAGGTCGCTCTTGAGTATGTCGATAAACATTTTACGCATCCTGAGAAGCTCCATCAGAACCGGTTTGGAGACAGGAGCGTTTTGAAGGGAATCGAAAGAGAAGTTGGAGGCCCGGAAGTAATCGAAGATTGCCGATGCTGTAGCCGGTCCTACTCCGTCAAAGAGCTGAAGAACCCTGAACCACGCCATCTCATCACGGGGGTTTTCAAGTATGCGAATCAGGGAAACAAAGTCCTTGATGTGCGCTGCCTCGAGGAATTTAAGCCCACCGTATTTATGGAATGGGATCTCTTTTTTCAATAAAGCGAGCTCAAGCGATGCGGAGTGAGATCCTGCCCTGAACAGCACCGCCTGTTTACGCAAAGGGATGCCCTCCTCATAGTGTCTCAGTACCCGCTCGATCACCATCTCCGCTTCCTGGAGTTCATCTTTGCATGTGATAATCTTCGGGCGCTCGCCGCCCTCCCTGGTCGAGAAGAGATTTTTTGAGAAGCGCTCCTTTGCCTGGGCAATCAGCACATTTGTTGTATTCAGGATGGGGGGAGAGGAGCGGTAATTCTGCTCAAGGGTGATGATTCCGGTTCCAGGGAAAATCTTCGGGAAATCCAGCATGTTGCGTACTGTCGCTGCCCTGAAACTGTAAATACTCTGGGCATCGTCGCCAACAGCCATGACATTCTTTATGCTTCGGCGCATGCCTGTGAGTATGTCGGACTGAAGCTTGTTTGTATCCTGATACTCATCGACAAGAATATGATCGAATCTTCCGGAGATCCTTTCCGCGGCCCTGGGATCCTCCAGCAGATAATACCAGTAAAGCAGCAGATCATCATAGTCGAGAGTGCCGCTTTTCTGCTTTAAAGCAGTGTACTCCTTGAAAATAGTCTTCAGCTCCTCCTTCCAGCGCACGCACCAGGGATAGAGCTTTTTGAGGATATAATCCAGGTCCTCTCCTGAATTCATTTTCCGTGAGTATATGGAGAGTAATGTCCCTTTTCTGGGGAAACGTCCTCTTTTTTGCGCATCTGTCACTTTCTGTCTGATGACATCGAGCATATCCTCGGCATCTGACTGATCTATTATGGTAAAGTCGGCTGGAAGTCCTGAGGACTGGCTGTAGATTCTCAGCAGGCGGTTGGCGACGGCATGGAAAGTTCCGCTCCAGACCTGTGAGATCGTGGTCTGATCATTCAGTGCCTGTGATGCCCTGTCGAGCATCTCTTTAGCTGCCCTGCGGGTAAAGGTGAGAAGAAGTATCCTGT
>JAAYIG010000241.1 GCA_012523595.1 Fibrobacter sp. | reverse complement strand
CAACACACCTGTCAGAGCAATTACACATGACAGGCTCCGGCAAGAAATCTTTTTTTTCTTCATATAACACCTGTTCCTTAATGTTAAAAGTGACTTGCCGTCGCCTGATATTGTATTTTAAAGCATGGAGACGGCAATGGCCTGACCTGAGCCGTTATTCTCTGACTGCCGGTTCCTCCTTGCCGGGAACGCAACCGGCAGCTCTTTTTCACAAATCCAAAACGACCATCACATTCCTGCTCTACCTGAACTCCACCAGCCTGTCCTCTTCTTTCTGGTTCATATAACAGAGTCGTATCCAATCGGGGCTTAAAGCGTTACTCATTACCCGTACCTCATCGATTTTCCCCCAGAAATGACACCATCCCTCGTTTCCAGGGATTGTCACCTGGCGCGCATGTTTTCCTATTGTGAAGTCATCGCTGCTGACCCTGGGGTAACTGCCGGCCATCAGCGAAGTCGAATCGTTAACCAATACGCCATTTATATAGAGATACTGCCTGGTTCCCGATCTTACCCCTGTCAGATACACCCATTCTTTTGCTCCAGGTGAAGGCGGAATAGAATCCTCGGAATACTCCCATCCCAACTGATCCTGAAACTCCACAAATTCCCAGGTCCCTTTCCCATTGGCAAAACATTTCATCTTCAGATAGTATTGTTCATGTCCTTTACCTGCTATTGCATGCCAGAGCGTATCAATTGTATCTGCGTATGCCCAGAGCGAGATTGAGTAATCACTGTTTTGCGGCATATCAAGTTTACCCGATGCACTGTTTGGTACTGTGATATAACTTGAACCCCCATCAAAATACCTCGCACTGCCAATTACACCTTCAATCTCCGTATCGGGATTCATATTGAAAGGGATACCATGATAACAGTTTTCAGTTGCATCGAAAGCAGTGTCAGTTCCGGAGAGATGCCATACTGACTGAAATCCAGACAGAGTATCAAACACCGGAGATCCATCTGTAACTGAGACATCAGGAACCGATGCGCCCCAGTGCATGACTATATATTGACTGTCATTATCACCCAAAACCACCGGCACCCGAACCCATACAGCAGCTCTTTTCTTTACCGCATCCCACTGTTCAATTTCATGGGCAATGCGGGTACCGTCTTTTACGGAAAAACCCAGATCTTTACCATCAGCCCGTGCCTGCGCAAAATCAAATGTGCTCCCCGACAGTCTTACCAAAACCGGAAAATCTTTAACATCCTCCGTTACACCAGCACCCGATGCGGTAGTGTTGAGATAAATCTTTTTTGAATACCGCAATTGAGGATAAGGAATAATTGTGGTATCCGCTGATGTAACCTCAACACCCGAGATAAGAACTCCGGAAACAGTTCCGGTGTTGTAATTAACCGAAGGTAAAACACCCGCAGGAACATTATTGAGAAGTATCATTCCGCTACTGTTTACTTCTGCAGCAATACCGGTACCCGGAATGTAAACATAACCGCCAGCCGCTGATTCCGGTACCACTACCATGATTGCCCCCGGTACTGAAAGTACCGCATCCGGAACACTTGTGGTATCTCCACTGACAACAATACCGCTGAGCATTGCCAGGTCCCCGGATTGCTGGCTTGTCGCGACAATGGATAATTCCTTTGCAGTATCAGGTGCAGCTATCCGGTAATATCCGCTGGAGTCGGTAGTATCCGCAGGTATTCTCAACAGTGAGCTGACAGCTATGGGATCATAATCTGCCGGATACAACGCCACTATTGCAGAACAGGCCGGAGACCCGTCGCTATTGACGACACGGCCTATCACTGTTTCCGAGCTGTTACCTTCTGTTAATTGAACAGGCGCCATGCAGAACATAAACGTCAAAAACAATGAACCCATCAGGGAAACCAAAAGGCAAACTCTATTTTTCACCCTCAGCCTCCTTGCCAGGGCATCTCTCTGACAGAGGAAAGAATTGCATATTGAGTTGAAAAACGCGGTCTGCCGCTGCGTCTTTTTCCGCAAGCGCAGCTATTTTATCCCTGAGAACTGCCAGTTCCTCTTTGATCACCTTTACAGAAGCCTCGGAAATCCCGAGCGTAAGGGTTGAAAGATTAATCAGTTCGGTGCCAAACCTGTCGAGAGATTCATTGGCCAGAGCAGTTACTTCTTTCTGAAAATTTATCACATTCAAAGCAGCTATTCTGGTATCCGGCTTCAGCACACCGGTGGTAACTGCCTGATCAGTCAGCACAAAAACACCCTCATTATTCTTATGAATAAAGCCCAATCGCTGGAGAACTGAAAGTGCCCGCCTGGCCTCATCTGAACGTATGCCGGGATTCAGAATTGACGCGATTCTCCGGTAATCACTCTCAGTATCCCTGAACTTTCCCAGAGAGATCAGTGACCGAACTGCACTGTAGTACCATTTCTGATAATACTCATATTTGGTGCTGTCAATTATGGATGCTTTTACTTTTTGGCAATTTATCATCCGTTCAAAATACAGAGTCCGCTCTTCAACAGTATTTGCTTCATTGAAGAAAACCATGTTTTCAAAGTACTCTGCCTCTTTTTTTGTATGCCCTATGGCAGCGGAGAATTTAAAAATCAGTGCTCTTCCGAGGCTCTGGCGCCCCTCGACCACATCTTTGTAAAGCCCGACGGAATTAATTCCGGCTTTTCTCGCAAAAAAACGGTAGGAAAACGCTTTGCTTTCACGCTTACGCGCCTTGTAATAATCAGAGAGATACCTACGGTAATCGGTATAGTTAAAAACAGAGACAGAAGAACTCTGCATATCTCCCTTTTTATTCATGAGAATTAATATAAGGTGAATCTAAGAAAAACCGGAACAAAAAGTGCGGTACCCGCTAAGAAAATGTTCCATTATAACGGAACACCTGATTTGCTGTATAATAGCTTTAACTCATTGATTTATAGCCTGTTACGCATTTTCCTGAATCGCATATATACCAGTAATGGTTGGTATTATACGGAACAGTACCGATCTAATGAATATGGACAGAACAGGCTGCTGGCACGCAGCCTTTCTGTCCGGAGGTTTTAATAATAATGGACCCGCTCCCGGGTTGAGAAAGAATTACAGATCATTGAATCAAATTAACCCTTGTCGAAAACAGCTTTTCTCCTGATATAACCTTTAGTATGTATATACCCGGTTTTATCTGATTATTGAGGGGGACTGTCAGATGTTGAGCAGAAGGATAGCCCTGGAACAGATTCATCATCAACTGTCCATTCATGCCATACAAACAAACATTCAGGCGATCATGCGGAGGCTGTCCGGAGAAGGACAAATGCAGAGCCCGGTCCCTGATGAAAATATCGGACACATTGATTGTGTTTTTATTTGTGAGCCCCTTACGTTCCGTTTCACCCGCTGCAGTCGGCTGATTAAATTTCCACCAGTTAAAATTGAACAAAAACCCGCTTTCTCCTGTAAACTTCAGGAACAGATCACGCTTTCCAGTTGCCCCACTGACCTCGCAGGTACTGGTAACCCAGTTCTGCCAGCCCCCGGTCCCCGTAACATCACAGGTACCAGCCAGTGTTCCTGTCAGACTGTCAAGGTGCAGTTCTATTTTCCCGCCATTTGTATTTGAAGCCACTCTGGCATCAAATGATGTTGCACCCGTACCGAAATCCACCCCTTTCACCTTTATAAAATCCCCGTTTTCTATGAACCCCACATTGAGTCCGCCTTCTGTACAGGCCTCTGTTTCGACCCCCTGTGACCAGCAGATCGTTTCTGCCTGAACTGTGTCATACGGGTTGAGGCTTCCCACCTGCTCAACTCCTGCAGAGGAGGGCATTTTCCCTCCCCACCATGGAAGCTTAGGAATTGTACCATCCTCCTTGAAAGTGATTTCTGCAACACAAATCGAGCGCCTCTCGCGATGAACCGTTGTCTCGGAAAAATTGATAGCATAATTGAAACCGAAGCAGTATGTTTTTCCCTTGTAATCAATTATTCCCGGATGATTTCCTGAGGAGCCCGGATTTCCATCCATAATTGATCCCTTGTAAGTCCATGGACCGGTGGGACTGCTGCTGGTTGCATATCCTATGCCCTCAGGGCAGCAGGTTGACGCAAATGCCATGTAGTAAATATTATTGCGTTTGTAAGCCCAGGGACCCTCCTGGTAGGTCTGGATCTTGGGGAATTTGACAATGCTGCCTGAATATGAAATCATGTCATTATTCAGTTTCACATAGTAGCAATCAGGATTTCCCCAGTAGAGGTAAGCCTGCCCGTCATCATCGATAAACGGTGAAGGATCGATATCAGCAATACTATTATTGATCAATGGTCTCCCGATGGGATCAGTAAAGGGACCATACGGACTGTCTGAAACAAGTACACCGATTCCTTTGAGCTGCACGGTACAGTAGAAATAAAACTTTCCATTACGATAAATACATTGAGCAGCCCAGGCGCCATTGTTGCCGGCCCATTTGAAATTTTCCAGTGATGCCACAACACCATGATCTCTCCAGTTAACCATATCAGTTGATGTATAAAGCATCCAGTTAAGCATCTTGAAACTGGTGGCATCATCTTCATCATGACTCGTGTAAAGAAACACAGTATCATTGTGAACCATCGGAGCCGGATCAGCGGTAAACTTTGTCTGTATGATCGGATTTTCGGCAAAACAGACAGATGATGCAAAAAAGAATATTAAATTCAGCACAAGAATCAGCAGGTCAGACACCTTCCTGTTCATTCTTTAACCTCCATTCAGTTAAAGCGCGGGTTTGCTGTGCCAAAGACAGAACCACAGCAGATTGAGAATTAATATAAGGTGAATCCGGGAAAAACCTGAACAAAAAGTGCGGTGTTACTATAAAAGTGTTCCATTTTATGGAACACTTTATCTGCCGAATTAAAGCGTTAACTCATTGATTTTCAGTATTTCGCATATTTTCCTCTATTGACAGATATGCCAGTATTGACTGGTCTTTTACGGAACAGTGCTGGTCTCCTGAATATGCGCAGAGCAGATCATAACATACGTACTTATCAGAAGAACTCAAAGACAGATGGAGAAAACAACTGTAATGATCAGGCAAAATAAAATTCACCTGATCAATTATTGAATGCAGGAACCCGTAAAATAATTTCCGGATATGTCAAAAGTTAAGGGCAGAATTCCACTATCTGGTTACCAGCACCTTTGACCTGAGGATAATGTCTCCGTCTTTGTCAACTTTCAGAATGTAAAATCCAGTCGGTATATCAGACAGATCATAAGACCTCGAATAAACTCCGCCCGCACGGGTCTGGATTACATTTGTCTTCACAATACTGCCGCTCAAGCTGTAGAGGTTAAGAGTGGCGGATCCGCTCCCGGCCACTGTGAATTCCACTTTCAGCAAAGATTTGCTGCAGTTGACTTTCACTTTGGAAGTCCGTGCAGCATACGAGGACACAGATCTCGCGGTTGGCCCGGCCAACAGAACTGCAGTTGTAGAAAGCGCAGGCACGGATATGGTAAAAGAATTTGAGTTTAATGAAATCTGGTTCTCCTTCAGTGCATTTTGCGTGTGTGACACAAAGGTTTCAGTTCCGGGAAGCGATGACAACTGCAAAGTCCTGTAATTTCCATCAGCAGCCGAAAAGTTGTCAAGGTTAACAGTCACATTCCGCGCAGAATTCATGTCGCGATTTACAATAATCACAGTCATCGAATCGGCTGACTGATTTACAGTAGTGTAAGCAGATACCGTGTTTTCAAGCGAAGAAGTACTTGCAACGCTGTAACCCTTTGCATACCGGCTGAACAGGTGCAGAGTTTCCCACATGCCTGTGAACCAATTCCATGGAGTAAAAAAGTCTACTCCGTTATTGCCGAAGAGGCCCAGATGTGATGCATATATTACTGAGGCAAGATTCGGATCTGAAGGGCCCGGACTCCATTCACTGAGCCCTAACTTAATACCATGATCTGCACCGAAATACTGATCGAGCCAATTGTTGATCCTCTTGAAAATGTACTCTTTTGTTTGTGTATTATCCCAGCCGCCATTAATAGTCTTCAGACCGTTAGCACCCGGATAATCGTACGTTTCATCGTAATAGACCCGATGGAGCTGCAGTGCCGCCTCATCCGAGGGATAATAAGGATAATTGTGAAGGTCAACAACATCCAGCACGCGGATACCTGTTGCTTTTTCCTCATCAGCACATCGCTTGATAAAATACTCAAGGAAACAGTAATATCTTCCATTTACAGTTATGTTTTCATCTCCCCATCTGAACCATTGCCATTCACTGGTCGTTACCGGTCCGCAAATTTTGATCTCCGGGAATTTGGCACGGGCTTTTTTTGCCAGATCGATGTACCTGTCCATGAATTCACTGACAGGTATCAACGACTTCATCACATCATCATGGGTTCCATTCCAGATATCCGGTTCATTATCCATGCTCCAGTATAGAAATTGATTCTTATTGAGCCCAAAGCCATCGGAACCAAACCAGTGATCTAAAATGGCAACAGATGAATCGGCCGGCCAGGGTTGAGTGTAAAGATTGGCATCGCCCTCCACCAGCGCCCCTTCCTTTGGATTTTCTGTATTCGGGACACCGCCTCCTGCTAGGTTCTGATTATAACCTTCCCAGTATTGGGACTGATTAAACTCCCAGTCATTAAAGTTGTATTCTGTAGTGGAAGCGACTCTACCGAGCAGTTGAAAAGCCCACATCACCTGCATCTCAGGATGATCAGCAGCGATTTTCTGCGAAATCTGATCCCAGTCATTTTCGTAAACATTGTTGTACCAGTCAGGGTGCGATGAGATCTTTTTCCGCCAGTTATATTTAGTTGCATTATTACCACCATTCATCCGCACAAAACGCAAGCCGGCGTCGTTATAAAATGATGCAGGCTTATCAAAAGTGTTGTTACGGCCGTAAAGATATGGCGATATGGGCTTTTTATCTTTTGCGGCATTGACTGTTACAGTGACATTCTGAGCAAACAGGGAATTTATTCCGAAGATACAGAGCAATACCACCCAAAACCAATTACATCTCATTCTTCAATCCTTTTATATTGTTTCTGCACCTGTACGAGGCAATTCCATAGACTGAGAACTGCCTGTATTGGTATATATATAACTTGAAAAGTTTAATCGGTTGTATTATCTGTTGTATTAGAGGATGATGGCAGAAAAAGTGTTCCAAAAACTCAGAACAATTTCGAACAGCACAATTTCCGGTTTAATTTTTTTTAAGAATTGAGCACTATCAATACAGGTATTTTCACCACATTCTATTTTGTTAATAATAATATTGACCATCGAGAATCGATGCCCTTTATGGAACCACTGTTCACAATATAATATCCATTGGTAAGATCATGTAAACCACGATTACTGAAAGCTGAATTCCTTATAAGATTCCCTCTCAGATCATACACTCTGGTGATACTCCGGTTTCCAACTGCCTGATCTCTGCTCCTTAGATTCATAACTATCTTTGTGCTGCCGCCTCCCTTGACCTTGGAAAATGCCCATTTTGGCAATAACGGGTTGTGATTTGCATTTAAGCGGGCGGATTCATGATCTCCACCGTTGAACATCTGAAAAATAAAGCGTTCACCGGATTCAATCGCTCTGACCAGAGAATCATAGGATGGTCTGGCATTCTTGAATATAATATCCTCTGGTTTTGTACCTTTCCGGATCTCATTTCGCCAGCCCGCCGGTGAGTTTACTACCTGATCAACTGTCACCCGAAGCACCGGGTAGCCATGATTTTCCAGTGCGGCGGACATCCTCTTGAGTGCTGCTCCATCCATATCGTTAGACCCATGATGATGCCATATAGGGGTCCGGGCCATTAATTCGATCTTGCTGCTGTCACCCCCGGCTGCGCAAGGCACTGCCGCAGCCCAGAAATCCGGTTTCATTTCTATCATATGATAAGTGCCAGACCCTCCAAGAGAAAAACCACCTATTATAAAACGATTGGTATCGAGAGAATACTGTTTCTTCAGATCCTCGATAGCCTCCAGCACTGCTTTTGCTGCATCAGAGATTTTTCCCGTAGAAGCACCCATTCCACCCCATGTGCCCGATGGGCACTGAGGAGCCATGATAAAATGAGGCCATTGCGCCTGGACATCATCTTCAATCCAGGGATGAGCCTGATCATTATTATCCACCTGATAAACATTGGTGGAGCCACTGCCATGTAAAGTAACTACCAGCGGATACTTCACTGATGCATTGTAGTTTTCAGGAACGAACAGAAGGTAATTAAGAGTAACTCCAAAGGAGGTGCGAAAGGAGAGGCTCTTCATCAGGTCACTGTCACGGGTTTGCTGTGCCGAAGACAGAACCACAACAGATAAAAGTAATATACATGTGAGATTTTTCATATTCAGTCCTTGAGATACGTATTCAGGAAACCTTCAATGTGTAAAACAGATCAATTCAGTGCAGCAGTGATTAGATTTCACACTTAAGAACTCCGCTGAGGAGGGTATTTCACCTCCTCAATCGGAAGCTCCGGGATTGTGCCGTCATCCCTGAGGGGTTGTTTTCAAGGCACTTATTAAACTATTGTGCAATCATTATATTTGACGAATACTGTAAATCTTTTCCATTGCCGATTCTGACAATGTAATACCCGTGAGGAATACCTGATAAATCGACAGTTCCTGACGCTCTTTCCAAAACTGCAGTTTTAACAAGCTGTCCTTTCATGCTGTAGACCTTAAGAAAATGTCTGCCCTGTAAAGAAACAGGAGATTCTATACTAAGGACAGAACCACTGAGATTCACTTTTACCATTGAGGAACGTTTTACCTGAGTCTTCTGGAAAACTGTTCCGGTCATGTCAAACAGCTTTACAGAAACATTGTCGATATAGACCGTGGGAGTACTGTTGCCCATATTAAAGCCCAGTCGCCCATTGACATCGGTTGTATTCTCCATGGTAAACGTGAAGGAGAATGTCTGTTTTTCAGTTGTGAGATTAAACTGCTTGAGTTCCGGAAGGTAGCTGGTCCATGGACTGTTCGCCATTTCCACATTAACTTCAATGCTCCTTTCCGATGAAGCATAAGCATCAAATGTCACCTTGTAGCTTTTTCCTTTTTCCAGATAAATACCCGGCTGAACAATCTGAATATCATGATTATTGGTAGCTGTGCTTGAGATCGATATCCTGTATTCCCCGCCTGTTACACCTCCGGTCGCACTTCCGCTCCATGTATTAAGAGTCCAGTTCGCCGTTCCTGAACTGAAATCCCCATTAACCACATAATTACCCTCACTGTCGGGACTGCGGATAAAAAGTGCCGACACCGTTTTGTCTGAATTCATAACTATTTTCAGTGGATTTGCCTTCCCGCTTATCCCATCTCCGCTCCAGCCATTAAACTCCCATCCCTGTGAGGGCACCGCGGTCAATGTAACCTCTGTGTTCTCCTCGTAACCGTAACTATTGGGACTGCGGGTTACTGAACCCTCTCCAGTAGTGTTTACTGTCAACCTGAAACCAGACATCCCGCTGATTGAATACCTGCTTACAAAAGCCCAGATCTCTTCACTCTCGTTGATATGAGATCCTGTGTTCGAAGTCGTATACCAGTGGTCCATTCCATCGATCGTTATCAGCTTTATTTCAGATGTCATTCCATTGACCTCACATGGTCCCCAGTGTTCCAGAGATGTCTTTGAACCGGTCCGTGTCGAAGGGTAAGGTTGTGTTTTCACCGGATTTGACGGACATCCATACGCTTTAACCTTACTCTCAAGAAACGGATGAAGCCCGGGATAGGTGACAACCCCATCTGAGCTGCCATGAATATGAATAATCGGCACCGGACGCGCATTATTGCATGTCGGAGTACCCCATAAAGGGTACCCGGAAGTTGGGCCGATAGCAGCAATTTTCTCGGGAATTTTACACGCCAGATGATAACTCATCATACCACCCATAGACCATCCGGTAGGATAAACCCTGCCAGGGTCTACATCATACCGTTTCACCATTGTGTCAATAATTGCCTCAATAAACCTGATGTCTCTGTCACCGCTTATATCCCATGCACCATCGATACCCATAGGATAAACGACCACGAACTTTTCGCGTTCCGCTATTGCATCAAATTTGGTGTCGTTCTGGTACCCTTTGTGCCAGCCATTCATCCCGTGCATCGCAATTACAAGAGCCGGTTTGTTAAGCCCTGACGGAGCAGTCACAACAATGTCACGATTAACACCGCCGGAATTGATCTTCCAGTCCTGCGATGCATTGACAGTTTGCTGAAAAGAAAACAGTATGATGGTCAGTAACAACAGGATACGCATACCGCCCCCCTTATCCAGGATACATTCAAACTCAGAACTGGTTGTCAGAAGATTCAGCAGATCGCTTATCTTGTGAGAATCACTTCCGAAGTATTGATCACTTCCCCTTCACTCACGATTTTTATCAGATAAAAGCCTCTGGAAAACCTTGACATATTGATACTACCGGTATTTATCTCCCCTGCCCTGATATGCAGTCTTTCGGTTTTTACTATCTTCCCTCTTAAATCATAGATCTCCAGCGCCGCCGTCCCACTCCTGTCAGGAGTAAAGCTTATGTGCAGAGATGAATTGCTGCAGTTTACTTTTACAGGTGACGCCTGTTTTCTCTGTGCTTTTCTGGAAACGGCATCCGTCGGATCAAAAAACTTTACTGAAACATTATCGATAAAGACCGAAGAAGTGCTGGTGCCCACATTGAAGCCCAGCCGGCCATTGACATCAGTGGGCTCCTCCATTGTGAACACAAATGAAAATGTCTGTTTTGTTGTTGTAAGTGAAAAATGTTTCAGTTCATCGAGGTAACTTGTCCATGGATCATCCGCCATCTCCACATTTACCTCCAGATCCCTGTCTGAAGAAGCATAAGCATCGAATGTCACCTTGTAACTCATCCCCTTCTCCAGAAATAACCCAGGCTGAACAAGCTGGATATCATAACTGTTATTAGCGATGCTCGAGATTGAAATCCTGTATTCTCCATCTGTTACACTTCCGGTCGCACTTCCGCTCCAGGTATTAAGAGTCCAGTTTTCCGTCCCTGAACTGAAATCACTGTTAATCACCATGTTTCCATCAATTGTAGCACGGGTAAAGCGAGCGGTGACAGCCTTGTCCGCATTCATGACAATTGATATTGGATTCTCACTGCCGCTTATTCCATCTCCGCTCCATCCGACAAACTCCCATCCATTCTCAGGCACCGCAGTCAGAGCTACCGTAGTTCCCTCTGCATAACGCGAACCAGAGGGCGAACGGGTAACAGAACCCAGCCCTGAGGTCTGCACTGACAAGCGATAACCCGTTCCACCATCAAAGATATACCAGTTAAGACGGAACGGTTCACCCGATCCTTTGAAAACCAGGAAAAGATCTTTTACACCACTGCAGTTATTTACTTCACACTCAAAGGTCTTCCACGTAGTCCATCCACCGGTATTGGATATGTTACAGGTACCCACAAGAGACCCTGTCTGGCTGCCCAGACGCAGTTCTATCGATCCGCCTGACGATCCACTGGCAGCCCGCACCTTGAAAGATGAGGCTCCATCTCCAAAATCTACACTCTTTACCTTTATGTAATCTCCGTTGGAGATATCAGTAACCATCATCCCGCCCTCACTGCAGACAGCGGTTTCAACACCGGATTCCCAGCAGATTGTCTCTGCCTGAACCGTATCATAGGGATCCAGATTTGCAACCGGTGCAGGACCATTTTTAGACATGTTTATGGTTGGGATTGTACCATCCGCATTGTATTTGAACTGCTCTATACACACAGAGCGTTTAAAACCACCGCCTCCCGGCAGAGCCGCATTATGATAGAACAGATAAGAGTTTCCCTTGAAATCAATCACTCCGGGATGGTTTGTAAAGCTCCCCCCCTGAGTGGGCATGATAACACCTCTGTAGGTCCAGGGTCCGGTAGGACTGCTGCTTGTTGAATATGCAATGTGTTCCGATATGGGACCACCGG
This sequence comes from Fibrobacter sp., assembly GCA_012523595.1. Classification (NCBI taxonomy): domain Bacteria; kingdom Pseudomonadati; phylum Fibrobacterota; class Fibrobacteria; order Fibrobacterales; family Fibrobacteraceae; genus Fibrobacter; species Fibrobacter sp. The sequence continues at coordinate 28,617 of JAAYIG010000241.1, read as the reverse complement.
CAAAGACCATGTAGTACAAGTCATTTCTCTTGTAAAACCAGGGGCCTTCCTCATATGATGTAGCCCTCTCGGTATTGGAACGCTTTCCAAAACTCGCGACAGTAAGATTTATCTCCTGTACTCCACCGGAATAGGAGGTCATATTCGCATTGAGCTTGACATATTTAAGATACGGATTTCCCCAGTAAAGGTATGCCTGTCCGTCATCATCAATAAAGACAGTAGGATCTATATCACCTCCGCCACCACTGATAAGAGGCCTTCCTATAGGATCTGTAAATGGTCCCCAGGGGTAATCTGAAACCAGGACACCTATCCCTTTCATGTGTATGGGACAATAAAGGTAAAACTTCCCATTACGGTAGATACCCTGAGGAGCCCAGGCGCCATTATCCCCTGTCCAGGAAAAAGACTTCAACGATGCAGCAACTCCATGATCGGTCCAGTTCACCATATCCGTCGATGAATAGCATTGCCACTCCTTCATCGTAAAAAAATTGTTTTCTAATACGTCCTCATCATGACTGGTGTAAAGGTAAACCCGGTCATTATGCACCATTGGAGCCGGATCTGCGGTATAAATAGTCTGTATGATGGGGTTATCCGCCTCAACCATTGTGAACAGAGTAATCATACCCAGAAATGTTATCATCATTTTAGCTCTTTTCATTACAGCATCCTTTCAGAAAGTCTGCAGCACTCAACGACCTTTATATACATTCATCAATAATTTAAGGCGCAGAATATCGGATTGTCGCGAATTTCGGAGAAAACAGGGAAAAAGTGTTCCATATTCTGGAACAGGACGAGGTGAGATTGAAAAGCCATCTGACATCAAACCTGAAAGGCTTTCAGGGTGTTTTTTTCCGGGAGTGTGAAAAGGAGAGGAATAGAATCTGGCACAGGAAGAAAGGAGTCTTGTCATTTCGATGGATCTTCAAGGACAAATTACAGTCTGGTTTGTCATCTCGATGAGTCATCAAAGAGAAATCTTTATCCTAATCAATTATTAAGATCAATGTCAAAACATTCCCGCATCTCACTTAAAAACCACCAGCGCGTCATCTCTCTTCTGATTCATATAGCACAATTTGATATAATCCTGCGATTTTACCCTGAATATTATTGAAATCTCATCCAATACACCTTCCCACTGGCAGTCATCATCTCCCTCAGCTCCAAATCTCAGAGGCAAAGAATTCACTATGTTGCCGACTTTTGCGATATCCCCACCGGTTGGATACGTACCAGTATCCTCTCCGTCAATGTAAATACGGCAATTATCCCTGCTGGAGCGGTCAACCACTGCTGCTACATGATGCCATGATGAATCTTTTATCGAGTCTTTTGATGTAAGGACAAATGACCCCGGATCACCCCATACTCCAGAATCCGATGCCAGGAAAATTGCCAATGCACCATCCCCATCGAGCTGGAAGAGCCAGCCGTATCCCTTTTTGGGGAGAGCACCTGTGCTTTTGGAAACAATATTCTGAATCTTTCCGGAACCACGCTTTTTGATCCAGGCACTCACTGTAAAGCTGGACATTTCGGGATTGCAAACATCACCAATCTCCGTAAAGTCTCCATCCCCGTCAAGTGACTGCCCAAAACCGATATTTCCATCTGCAACTGCCTGATCACCATTTTTCGAACCATTATACTTATTTGCAGTTGCATCAAGAATCGTTTTCCCGTCATCCGCAAGATGCCACACACCCCTGTAACCTGCAGCAGTATCGAACACTGCCGAACTGTTTGAGCTCCCTGCAGCATCAGGATCTCCCCAATACATCGAGATATACTGCGTACTGTTATTTCCATACACCGTATCTACCAACACCCAGATCTCCGCTTTCTGTCCTTTTGGATCCCACCTCTCGATTTCATGCGGAATTACCTTTTCGTCAGCTCCCCTGAAGCTCAGATCACTGCCGTCGGTTTTAGCCTGGATAAAGTTGAAATTGTCTGCATTAAGCCGGATAAGTACAGGAAAGTCAGTCACTGTACCGCTGACACCTGCTCCGCTTGAAGTGGTGTTAAGATAGATTTTACGGGAAAATGAAGGTCCCGATGATGTTATGATGGTTGTGATTTCCGGCTGAACATCGATATTTTCAGCCATTCTGCCGGACTTATCCTCATTGCTTGTATCCTTATAATAGATACTTGGAATAATCTGGGCCGGTACCGAATCCAATACAGCGTATCCGTTTTCCACATAAGAATAGTAACCCGTGCCCGGTATAAACACATACCCGTTTCCAGCCAGGCTGTCGGAAAGGATCACCCGGATACTTCCGGTTTTGTTAAGCGAGGTCACATCAACCAGAGTCGAATCTCCCGGTGCAGAGATATCAATATCTGAAATAATCGCCCGGGTACGCTTGGAAAGGTTATTTGCCTGCAATGTGTACACATCTGCTTTTGGTGAATTGAGAGTTATCTCATACGAGCCATTCTTATCTGTAGTATCTGTTGCAATAACAGATTTTTTACCTCCAGAGACCGGATCATAATCCGCCGGATACAGGGTAACAATAGTACCGGATGCCGGTGTCCCATCAGTATGCACCACCCGGCCAATGACTGTCTCAGATCCGGTACCTACACCAGTAACCTGCTGAGGTCCGCAATGCAGGACAGTAAAGATTATACAGGTAAGGAGAGAAACCGAGATTCCTCTGAAAAGTTCGTACATCTTTTAATCATCCTTCCCGGGGTCTGTCAGAGGAAAGAATTGACAATTAAGCTGATACAGACATTCAGGATTAGTGTCTTTTTCTGCAAGACTTAAAACCCTCTTCCGGAAAACAGCCGCTTCCTCCTTGATCATCTGCCTGGTTTTCTTCGAAATGCTCAGCGTTATGGTCGACATGTCCATCTGACGTTCCGAATACCGGTCATAAGCCTCAGATGCAAGGGATAAGAGATTTTTCTGAAAATTAACAATATTCATCGTATGAGCCTGCCTGTTGTTATTCAACTGCCCTGTAGTGATAATCTGGTCGCAGGGCTCAAAGAAGCCGTTTTCCTTCCTCTTTATCATACCAAGCCGCTCCAGAGTTTCAACTGCTTTTTTTGCCTGCTCAGCAGTGATCCGAGGAGAGAGCTGTTTCGCTAATGAATTATAATCTACTCCATCGAAAGAGTAAAATGAAAGAAGTGCCCGGATCGCACTGTAATACCACTGGGAATAGTACTCATATCTTGATGCCTCGATTACGCGTGCTTTTGATTCATGGCACTCCATCATCCTCTCGAAATAGCATTTGCGTTCCTCGACAGTCTCCGCATCTGTATAAAATACCATTGCCTCAAAGTATTCCGCCTCACGTTTTCCATGACCGATCGCTTCAGAAAACTTTGCAATGGCCCGACGGGAGAGCGACTGCTTTCCATCGACAACATCTTTGTAAAGACCAATCGATCTTATTCCTGCTTTATTCGCAAAATAGCGGTAAGAAAAGTAGGAATAGCGCTCCTTCTGCTCCTTGTAGTAATCACCAAGGTAGGCCCGGTAATCGGTATAATCGAAGATCCTGATTTGTGACTTAGGTCGAGCCATCGTGTTTCTCGTCCTTATCTTAATGTAAGTAAAAATTAATTATTTATCAGAAGAATCAGGTTAAACTTATCTGAATTATCCACTACTCCCCCCTGCCGGTCTTTTTCGGGACCATAACCGAACAGACATCGTTACCCCTTTACCCGAATACAGACTGCCGTTAACAAACACTCCCATCCATAATTATATAGGAAAATCGTATAATTGATTCAGTTTTCAGAGTTGAGGCCAAAGAAAGTGTTCCGGGAATTGGAACGAATCCCAGGATTAACTAAACAGGAAAATCAGATCTCACTGCTGTAATATTCAGTATGCACTTCGACTGCATTCAGTGAGCGACTGAAACCCCTGTGATGCTGACGGATCATCATTCATACCGGGAAAATGGTGTATGTACAGGAAAGTACCTGCGCTGCTGCTGATTTAAAACCTATGCGGCGTCGCCTGGGACAGCCTCAGTTCTGCATCAACTGTTACTTCATTACCTTCCACATTTACATTGCGTTGTGTAAACGTGCGGTATCACTCTGCACTGATTGTAACCCTGTAATTACCAGTCTGCAATTGCCCGACCTAAAAAGGTTCCGTCAGCCCCGGTTTTAACAGTGTCAGTACAGCAGTTCTGCCAGTCCCGATGATAACACAACTGTCGCACCGGAAACAGGATCTCCACACTCTGAATCGATGACTGTTCCTGAGAGTTACGGCGGGATAAACCGGAGTCTTCGAACGGGCCTGGACATAACGGGAGACTTCTCCTCAATTTACTCATCATTTGGTTAACAGTACTTCGTTGAACATCCCTTCAACACTTTTTATTTCCATTCAAAGTACTTCCTTCAGCTTTTCCTTATATTTGATCAATAGATGCTGCGGGATATAAGAATGGAGTTCCTCAGGGCTCCGGATAAATTTCAAGTGCCGGATATTCCGTGTACACAGAATATGTACAGAAATTGTCCCCTTAAAAGGGGTTTTTCAACAGACAACCCGAAAAAAACTTTATAATTAGTTGATATATCTTTAATGCCTGTTTTCATCTATGAGGGGTAAGTGTATGAAGTCACCTGGTTTTAAAGCAGCAGTTCTATTCTTCATTGGCATCCTGTTTTTCACCACCAGCAACACCACCGCACAGAATGTCACTGTTAACCTCAACAGCGAACAGCAGTTGATGCGGGGATTTGGGGGGATAAACCATCCCAACTGGTACAAAGATCTCAATGCCTCTGAACGGGAATTAGCCTTTGGAAATGGCCCCGGACAACTGGGACTTACAGTTCTGCGTACCTATGTGTCAGACAATAAAAACGAATGGTCTCAGGGTTTGGAAACAGCTAAAAGAGCCGTCGCGCTGGGGGCTTTAGTGTTCGCCTCACCATGGAATCCACCTGCCAGCATGACTACAACTGTCAATGGTGTGAAAAGAATCAATCCCAATTCCTTCGAGGCTTATGCAAAACACCTTAATGATTACGTAGTGCACATGAGAAATAACGGCATTGAACTCTATGCCATCTCTACACAGAACGAACCCGATTACGCCCACGATTGGACAGAATGGTCTCCAACTGAATCAGTAAATTTCATCAAGGGTTATGCAAAGCTTATCTCATGTCCACTGATGACACCTGAGTCTTTTCAGTACCGGAAAAATGTTTACGATCCGATTTTAAATGACCCGCAGGCACTTGCTAATGTCAAAGTTTTCGGAGCACATCTTTACGGAACTCAAGTCAGGGATTTCCCCTATCCTCTCTTCCAGCAAAAGGGTGCGGGAAAAGAACTATGGATGACTGAGGTGTATTATCCAAACAGTAATAATGATGCTAATATATGGAGTCAAGCCGTTGAAATGGGAGTGCATATCCACAACGCACTCGTTGAAGGAAGATTCCAGACTTACGTCTATTGGCCGCTGCGCCGTTATTATGCTCTGATCCATGATGGAGAGGGCGGGCATGGAAGCAGCACTGTTGCAGCAGCAGGAACAGCTACAAAACGCGGTTATGTGATGGCACAATTCTCCAAGTATATACGAAACGGTTACATAAGGGTTGATGCCACAAAGAACCCAACCACCAATGTATATGTTTCAGCATATAAAGGTAAAGACAGTGTTGTCATTGTACTGGTTAATTCCAATACATCTTCCAAGACAATAAACATCTCCATTCCCAATACAACCGTTAAATCTTTCTCAAAAATATCGACAACAGCAAGCAAGAACATCAGCAATGACGGTACAGTTACTGTCAACAACGGCTCATGCAGTGTGACTCTGGATGCACAGAGTGTAACCACACTGGCCGGCACAGGCTCAACCACTCCTCCGCCGCCTCAAACCCCTTATAAAGAAAATCCTCATCAGATTCCGGGACGTATCGAGGCAGAAGAGTATGATAATGGTGGTGAAGGGCAGGCTTTCCATGAGGCAGATGCCAATGGGAATCAGGGTGATGCCACTTTCCGAAATGATGAGGTCGATATTGAAAACACATCCGACAACTCCGGGCAGTACAATATCTGCTACATTCGTAATGGTGAATGGCTGGAATACACGGTTAACGTTGCTGCCACTGGCGCATACGATATTGACCTGCGTGTAGCCGCTGATGGTAACGGGAAGACACTTCATATAGAGATGGACGGTACAGATGTAACCGGTCCCGTCAATCTCCCCAACACCGGAGGATGGCAGACATGGGAAACTATGACAGTCAAAAATGTCAACCTCACAGAGGGTAAGCACGTAATGCGGATTGCCTTTGATTCTGACTACATGAACCTGAACTATGTCGAGTTTAAAGTTCCGACCAGCATTAATGGGAGCAGACTGGCGGATGGCAGTCTGAGTCCATGCATCATCGATGGTTTCAGGATTAAGCTTGACGGGCAATTCAGTTACCGCATTACAGATATGAAAGGCTCTGTTATGGAAGCGGGGAAAGGTGTTGATGAATATTTAGCGGGCAAAAACCTTGTCCCCGGCATATACTTGATCTCTGTAAAGAACAGAAACGGTAATTTTGCCAAAAGAATCCTGAAACAGTACTGAAAAAGAAACACCCCTCTGAAAAAGACCGGGAGTCCGATTTGTTCCACAATCGACTTCCGGCCTTTGTTTTTAAATGCAACCGTAATCGCAACCATGATCCCAGGCTGAAGGCCTGGGTTGAAAGAGCAATATCAGGCAAATTCAATTCCATATTTATAAATACCATAGATTTTGGAATAATATTCCACCCCTTCATCCATAAAAACTGTGATAAAAAATGGATTCTCTCACACTTTTTGTTGAACAGATATTCAACATTTTCTTCACACCCACTATAGTAAAAAACCTTCTTTAAGTCTATATTATTATGCAGAAACGCATTCGTAATCATGCATTGATACAATTCCAAATCAACTACAGGAAGAATATCATGAAAAAAGATTTAGCAAAAAAGGCTGTTTTTACCCTGTTCTTCGGACTCTTCCTTATCTCCACCGTTTATGCCGCCACTGTGACAAACCCCATTATCTGGGCTGATGTTCCCGATGTATCGATGATCCGGGTTGGCGACAAATACTACATGAGCAGTACAACAATGCACATGAATCCCGGTGTACCGATTATGGAATCAGATGACATGGTACACTGGAAAACCGTCTCCTATTGCTATTCTACACTTGTAAATAACGACAAGATGAATCTCAACAACGGGCAGAACGCCTACGGTGCCGGATCATGGGCAAGCAGCATAAGGTACAAGGATGGAACCTTTTATGTTTTGACATTCTCATCGACATCCGGAAGCTCCCATCTTTACAGAAGCACCAGTCCAGCCGGCCCCTGGACAGAAACCAAACTGCCGCAATGGCATGACCCGTCACTGCTGCTCGATGATGACGGACGTAATTATGTTCTCCACGGCGGCGGTGATATACGTATCATCGAACTTAACTCAGATCTTACCGGTGTAAAGAACGGCGGATTAAATAAAGTCCTGCTCACAGATCCTGCTTCAGTTGCCGGTTCAGGCGGGCTCAGGGCCGAGGGCACACAGGTTTACAAACATAACGGCTATTACTACATATTCAATATCTGCTGGCCAAGCGGAAGTATGAGAACACAAATATGCTCCAGAGGCCAGTCACTTAACGGATCATTTGAGAAAAAAGTTGTTCTGCGAAGCAGCGGAGTGGCTCAGGGATCTATCCTGCAGATGAAGGATAACAACTGGATGGGTTATCTGTTTCAGGATAATGGATCAGTTGGACGCTGCCCCTGGCTTGTTCCAGTAACATGGCAGGACAACTGGCCTGTTTTCAATAACGGTGTCGCGCCAAGCAGCTTCAACATGCCTTATGTCTCCTCCGCTGCAGGAACAGGCGTTGTGACATCCGATGATTTCTCGGGAAGCACACTCAAACTGGAATGGCAGTGGAACCATAATCCGGTTAACACCCACTGGTCCCTTACGGAGCGACCCGGCTTTTTCAGGATCAAAACCAGCCGTGCCAGTGACAATTTCGTTTCCGCACGTAACCTCCTGACTCAAAGGACATTTGGACCTAAGAGTTCAGCCAGGACCTGCCTCGATGTCAGCGGGCTCAAGGATGGTGATTGCGCGGGTCTGGGAGCCTTGCAGGCAAAATACGGCTTTGTAGGAGTAAAGAAAAACGGTACTACAAATACAATAGTCATGCACAATGGAGCGACACAGGTTGCAACTGCCGCACTCAATCAGAACACTGTCTACCTGCGGATCGATATGGACTTTACAAACAGAACCGATAAGGCCACTTTCTTCTACAGCCTCAACGGTACCTCCTGGACCCAGATCGGCAACACACTTCAGATGAGCTACGATATGCCTCATTTCATGGGTTATCGTTTTGCTCTTTTCATCTACGCGACCAAAAGCACCGGCGGTATAGCAGATTTTGACTGGTACAAGGTCGGAAGTTCATATACTGATGAAATCAGCCTTGAGAGCGGATACAGGCTCAGTGTCAATATTACAGGTAAAGGAACTGTCAGCCGTTCTCCTGATAAATCCGGCTATGAGGAAAATACTCCTGTTACTCTCACTGCTCAGGCTGAAGATGGATACGTGTTTAAAGGTTGGAGCGGAGATGGTATAAGCAGCAGTGAAAATCCGCTCACTATCACCATGAACAGTGATAAGACAGTGAATGCACTCTTTGCCCGTAGTACTGCTGACGGTAATCTGGTGCTGAACGGGGATTTCAGTTCCGGAACTGAAGAGTGGACACTGAATGTCTGGGACGGAGCTGCGACAGCAAGCGTGGTTAGCGGAGAATGCCGCATAAATATCACAGAAACCTCTGAGATCAACTATCAGATTCAGCTCGTTCAGCCTGGACTGTTCCTTGAACAAGGGAAATCATATCGGGTGTCATTTGACGCATTCGCGTCAGCAGACCGTGACCTGGAGGTAAATGTTGAGATGGCGGTTAATCCATGGACAAGCTACCTGGATGAGCTGAAACGTTTTTCTCTTACTACCACAAAACAGACATTCTCCTTTGTGTTTACCATGGAGGCTCCAACAGATGCCAATGGTCGGCTGGGTTTCAATTTCGGGACCTCTTCTCCGGCAGTAACTCTGGACAATATCTCGGTAAAGGAGTACGATCCCACAAACAGCACCGCAAAAATAAAGAGTTTCAACTCTTCTGTCGCGGATATTAAATGCAAAAACTCAGTGTTGCAGATCAGGTTACCCGCATATAAAAACAAGTCTGTAAGGATCGATCTTTACGACATGAAAGGAAACCTTGTCCGTTCAGTAACCCACATAATCGGTGGTGCCGGGGTCTGTGTCCAGAACCTTTCGAATCTGCCCGATGGTTCTTATATTCTCAATATCACAAGCGGAAACAGCATTATTAAGACATCCAGTGTCATTTTGACAAAATAACAGCATCAAATCCCCCTGTCAGGGGGATTTTAAGCACCACTATATGTTCTTCAAATCAGAGCCGGTATCGGAATCGGCATCGATTGTTCTCTGTCCATTTTTCTCTACAAAGTGATCCAACAAGACTTTTGTTTCTGAACAAAAGTCTTAATGACTCCTTTCGCGTTCAGCGAAGCAGTACTCGCAATCGCAAATTAAAAAAAACCGTCAGATAATCATAAGTTGACAAAGCAAATCCCATCGTACTGTCGTATTGTCGTTCTGTCATACAGTCGCATCCTCGTGTCGTCGTGTTGTCGTTCCGTCGCGCCCTCGTACACTCGTAATGTCGTGTTATCGTATTTCTTCAATGACTTACAAGCACCTTCGAAGAGTTAAAAACACTCTCCCTGTCACCGATTTTAACGATGTAAAAACCACTGGGAATTCCTGAAATATCACACCTGTAGATGCGGTTATTGGAACCGGTTTGTAAAACTTCTGATCGCACAACTTCACCCATCATATTATAAAACTTCAGAGTCACTGGTTTCCCTTCCGATGCCGCAAATTTTACAAATAATGTTGTGCCTTTCACGTTCAATTCCACACCGGATGAAAAGTTCAGGTTTCCTGATACATGTTTCCAGGGGTCATTTCCATCCTGAGATACGGAGGTTGCTTCCCTTCTGAATCTGTACCAGTTAAGACGATATGGCTCACCGTAACCTCTGAAAACCAGAAAAAAATCTTTTATACCGATACAGTTGGTAATATCGCACTGAAAAGTCTTCCATGTATTCCATCCGCCGGTACCGGTGATAGTACAGGTGCCGACAAGTGTTCCTGTCTGGCTTCCGGTACGAAGTTCAATAGTTCCGCCTGAGGAACCGCTTGCTGCACGGACTTCAAATCCTGATACGCCGATACCGAAATCGACACCCTTTACCTTGATATAATCACCATCTGAAATCGAGGTGACCATTATTCCGCCATCACTGCAGGGCTTTGTTTCGATACCCGATCCCCAGCAGATCGTTTCAGCCTGAATTGTATCATAAGAATCAAGATTACCGACCCCATTTATCACCCCTTCACTTGTTTCACTGATAAGAGGTATCGTACCGTCTTCATTGTAAACAAATTGCTCTATGCATACCGAACGTCTGTAACTACTTCCTCCCGGCAGACCGGCATTATGGAAAAAGAAATAGGAGTTCCCCTGGAAATCGACCACCCCCGGGTGAATAGTGTTGCTTACCCCACCGGGTTGAGTTTTCATTATCTGCCCTTTGTAAGTCCAGGGCCCTGTTGGACTTGAACTCATCGAATAATGAATGCTTTCCGGAAATCCCGATGCATAAACCAGGTAGTATTTACCATACCGCTTGTAAACCCATGGTGCTTCCTCGAAATCAGGACCAAAAGCCGCATTCTTCGCATCCAGACAACTTATCGTACCGCTTGTAGATACCATATTCTCATTGAGTTTTACCCAGTAAAGGACATTGTTTCCCCAGTAAAGATAAGCCTGCCCGTCATCATCAATAAATACAGCCGGATCGAGGCCGCGCCAACTGTGGGTAGCATTGCACCCGTTCATCTGACTGGCAGTAATCAGCGGATGTCCGATGTCGGTAAACGGCCCCAGAGGACTTTTGGATACTGCGACACCTATTGCAATTCCACCTGTGGCATTAGTTGACGTATAGAAATAAAAACTGCCGTTGCGGTAAGCGACTTGAGCTGCATTTGCCTCCCCTCCGGACCAGGATACTGACTTCATGTTGAGAACGATCCCATGATCTGTCCAGTTCACCATGTCCTTTGAGGAATAACACTTGTAATAGCGCATCAAATAGCTGTTATTGGGAGCAGCCGATGAATCATGGCCGACATACAGATATACAACACCATCATGTACCAGCGGAGCCGGATCGGCAGTATAACATGTCTGTACGACTGGGTTTTCCGCAAAACACGGCAGAATGCAGATGTATAATACCAGCAAGCAGAATATTAAGCGCATCACATTTTTCATATTTAGACCCTGCCTTTCCATATCCGGTGCCCTGGCTGCAAGACACCCACTATCATTATACTTTTCTTTTCCTGTCTACATTATCAGGACAAAAACCCTCTTATCCACAGATAAATCAAACGCCGTTATCCCCGTAAAGGAGATCCCGGCGTTTGGTCAAATCAAAAAGCTATAAAAACGACTCTGTTTACACATTTAACCGGGTCAGAATCAGAACCGGTTAAAGAAATCCCATGTCTCTTTTGGAATCCAGGAATTCCATTGGTTAGGGTCTTTGTGCACGTCAGTATGTCCATCGTTAAAGGTACAAATCCTGACCGGATATCCCTCACTGCACCCCTGGAATTCATAGCAATAATGGCCTGAGGCGCCTTGCTGTATCGTCGGGACATTGGTGGGATTATTACACTGGTTATCCTGTGCATGAGTGATTACACAGTATTTCCCGCCCTGGCCATTCCGGTCCCAGGGACAGGTACCGTCAGACAAACCATGTGTCTGCAGATAGGCAATCTTTCCATGGGTATTTTGCGGGAGATAAATATTGTAGTTGGCCGGAGCATAGGTGGCTATCGCCCGGAAAACATTCTGATGATTCAAAGAAAGAGAGTAGGACTCCATGGCACCGAAGCTGAACCCGCAGGCAAAGATTCTTGTAGTGTCAATACAGAGTTTTTCTTTGAAAATCTTGAGCATATCATCGAAGAATGTGTGATCCTTGTTATCCCTTGTTCTCCATGGCATTCCATCAGTGTAACCCTGGGGTGCAACCCAGATGTAGTTTTTCTCTGTATCAAAGTCTTTCATACGGTAAAACTTATCATTGCTGACTGCCTGTGCACTGGCACCCATACAGTGTATTCCAAAAAGCAGCCTGTATGGCTTGTTTGGATTATAATTGTCAGGAATGCTTATAATGTATTCCCTTTCCAGACCGGCACTTGAAATCTTGTAGGTACCGCTCTTGAGATCACTGAGCGCTTTTCCACATCCGATACTGCCGTTTTCAGGCCCGGAAACATCCGATTCGAGTTTGATATTGACTTCCTGATCATACGATGTGATCGGTACTTTTTTCTCCTTATAGCCATCAGCTGCGACTTTAAGTGTATCATCAACAGCCGCTATCTTCTGCAAACCATTTACTTCTGCAGGTGTCCCGTATGATGATAGCTGATTGATAGTATAGCTGCCATTCTGCAGTGGAACATAACGGAATGTTGTGACATCACCACCGATTGCTGCCCGGATAATAAGTACCTTTGCCGCCATGGAATTTTCTGCAATATTGAACCTGTAGAACCCTGCCTTTACACTGGGCTTTGATTCCCGCTTAAGCAGCTTTCCCTTGACATCAAACATCTCGATATTAAGCGGCGATGCCTGAGGAAGGCTTAACACCAGATAACCCCTGTCCACAAAGACATTTTTGAACTGAGGCTGCAGTTCCCTGAAAACCGCCACATCGGCACGCTTGATCTCCCAGGAACCATCCTGCGAAGTAGTAGCATTTAAATTCTGGCCAATAAGGGTTACAGTTGCCCCGGTCACAGGCGCGTTGCTGTTGTCAGTCACTTTACCGCGTAAATTGATGGTCTGACCATTCACCACAAAGGCGACCAGCATACAGAAACACAATACTAATCGACCCGACATAGGTCCTCCTTCTTAAGGTTTAGAATATTTCCCGAATCTAATCCGGATTCTGATAAGAGAAAAAAAACTTTACTTTACAATTACTTTTTCAAATTGCCTGATCTTTCCACAATTGATTCTTACCAGATATATTCCTCTTTTCAGTTGTGGAGTATGCACATTTAGCTCCGATCCAGATGCTTTTTCAAGGCTGTAAACCACTCTTCCGGAAAGGTTGTACACCTGCATAGACAGATCCGGTACTTCTCCATATGCTTTTATATAAATTTTTCCACTATTATTGACAATACGTAGATCAGAAAAAGTTTTTCCTTCAAGACCAGTCCTGCTGTCCTGCACAGCCCGCCTCACACCAGTCACACCCTTTCTGTAACTGTCTGTAACCTTCAGTGACCCATCAAGCACATAGGTCATCCCCGGTTCTGTCTCAAATGAACTGGTGATGTTCTTATGCCGCAGGTTACAGTCACCACCGGCATTTGATGTGATAACCGCCCTGGTCACTGCCTTGTTACTCCATGTTACAGTGTCAATCAGGAATCCTCCCCTCGCAAGCAATCCTCTGAATGATCCGCTGCTCCATCTGTCCGGAAGAGCCGGCAGGAAATTGATCTCATTATTATGACTCTGCAGCAGCATCTCATTTACACCTGAAACCGCGCCGAAATTACCGTCGATCTGAAACGGCGGATGAGCATCAAAGAGATTTGGGTAGGTACGGTCGGGTGTAAGAAGCATCTGGATCAGTTTGTAAGCATGATTTCCATCTTCAAGCCTGGCCCACAGATTCATCTTCCACGCCAGTGACCAGCCGGTAGCCATATCTCCCCGCTGATTCAATGAGGTTTTTGCGGCATTAGCCAGCTCCGGAGTCCCGCGGACACTGATCTGCGCAGAAGGAAACAGCCCGTATAAATGTGATACATGCCTGTGCTGATCATTTGGATTATCCCAGTCCTTGAACCACTCCTGCAACTGACCATGCTTGCCAATCATGCTGGGAGGCAATCTGTTCAATGCAGTTTCAGCCTGCACCCGGAAATCTGAATCGAGCCCAAGAATTCTCGATGCTTCGATTGTATAGTTCAGGATATCACGAGTGATCTGTATATCCATCGTTGGAGCAAAACTCACATCACAGTTCCATGCTCCGGGCTTGTTTTCCGGTGATGCACTGGGGCAGGTACCCAGGTATTTCTTACCGGAAAAGGGCTCTTCAACCAAAGTGGCAAGTAAAAACTCCGCTGCTCCCTTTATAGTCGGATAAACATCAGCCAGAAAATCCTTATCAAGAGTAAAAAGATAGTGTTCCCAGAGATGAGTAGCGAGCCATGCGCCGCCAGTGGGCCAAAAGCCCCATGCACCATCGATCGGAGCAGTCCGGTTCCACAAATCTGTATTATGATGAGCCACCCAGCCTTTGTCAGTACCCCAGTGCTCTCTGGCAGTCTCCTTCCCGGGTGCTGCCATCTGCTTTATCTTCCTCACAAGCGGTTCCAGACACTCCTGAAGATTAGCAGATTCCACCATCCAGTAGTTCATCTCTGTATTGATATTTATGGTGTATTTGCTTCCCCAGGGAGGATTTGTCGACTCATTCCATACTCCCTGCAGATTTGCAGGCTGTGATTCTCCTCTCGATGAGGAAATCATCAGATAACGTCCGAACTGATAATGCAGACGGACCAGTTGAGGATCATTGGATACCGAAAATCTCCTGATCTGCTCGTCAGTTGTAAGCGTGGAATCATTTGTCGGTGTACCCAGGTTTACATCTGCTCTGTCAAACAGCTCCTTGTAAGAGCGGAGGTGGTCCTCAAGAATATTATTGTATGTTTTCTGGTTGACATTATTTATGTACGACTCAGCACGGGTTACCTGATTTGCAGTTACATCATTATAGCTTTTAAAGTTGGTACCTACAGCGACAAGAACTGTAGCGCTGTTTGCCCCGTTGATGTTTATTTTATTGTTTGCCGCTGAAACTGTACCCCCGTCAGTTTTGACTTTTACACGGGTCTGGAATCTGATACCGCTGGAATTGACAGTCACATTCAGCAACAGTAAATCATTGCCGGATGTGGAAAAATTCTTGTTGCCATGAGGGCTGTCCATGGAAACCGCACAGGAAATCTTACCAGGCTGATTTGCCGATAATCTGATGACTATTACCTGATCAGTAAAACTGGCAAAATACTCCCGGGTATAGGTTACCCCTCCCGATGAATACGTAGTTTTAGCTATCGCAGTCTTCAAATCCAGTTCACGGCGATAATTTGACGCGGTGTGTCCGGAAAACTCCAGATAAAGATTCCCAACCGGTTGAAACGCAGCCTGTCCGCCTCCGATCATCGCGTTTACCGCGTTACATGCTCCGGTAGCATCATTGGAAAAAATCTTCTGCCGTGCTTCAGCAAGACGATTGGCGGCACCACTCTTGTTATTGTTTCCGGGAGACATATTCCAGACAGTCGATTCATTCAAACTGATCCTGTCTTTTGCTACGTTTCCATATACCATGCCACCAAGGCGGCCGTTTCCAATCGGCAGAGCTTCCTCGAATTTTGACGCAGCCTCGTCATACCAGAGCGTCAAGTCAGAAAAAGCAGCCACAGACAGGAGCAAAGCCAGTATTATTCCTTTAACAATCATCATGCACACACTCTCCCATTGTGACTACATTTCAGTTCAATCGCAACCGCTATTCAGATTTGGAGATAAAAACTCTGTATCTGAATTATCACCCCGGATAATTCAGATACAGATAAGAACTTTCTGGTTTGAATCAGAATAATTGCTTTCTGATTTTACTCTTAACGGTTTAAAAGTATGAAAGCATTTTCTTTTCAACCTGCCCGTTACATTCGATATTAACCAGATAAATTCCCTTGCTTTTTACAGGAATTGTGATGACGCCGTTGATATTGTTTCTGCTGGTAACCAGCCGTCCATCCGGCATGTATACAGATGCATTGAATCTGACGCGGCTTGCAGATGGGCTGATCGCTATATTGCCGTTTGACATCTCTGCTTTAAACCTGTTGATTTCCGGCTGTCTGACAAGATTCCTTTCTCCGGTACTTACAGTAAACTGGAACCAGTTGAGATTCAACAGGTACGATTCTCCTCCGGTAAATCGCAGGTACAGATTGTGCTTTCCGCTTATTTCCGTCAGATTACAACTGACTTCGGTCCATGTCTGCCACCCGCCCGTGCCTTCAACAGTGCAGGAACCAGCAAGTGTGCCATCAGGTTTGTCAAGCCGTATTTCGATGGTACCGCCATTATCGTTGGCGCTTGCCACTCTGGCAACAAAGACGTCTGCGCCCTCTTCAAAATCGACATTGTTGAATGCCACATAATCGCCATTCTCAATAAAACCAATATTTTCTCCGCCCTCAGAACAGGTTTCCGTCTGAACCCCGGACTGAAGAGAGTAGTGCTCCGCTTCTATTTTTGAAAAAGCGGATATTGGCTTCGCAGGACCGCTTGAGAGCTTAAGCAAGCCGGTTCCGTGAGAAGGTACCGACATGGTATATGAACCGGTAAAACTGCCCCTGTCAGCCTTGGCCCAGAGGTCACGCACAGTTATCTCTCCTGAAAGACCCACATCGGCAAACCTGACAGTAATATCCCTCGTATTACTGTTTCTGTTTAATAATGCAACTGCCTTTGTAGTCCCGTTTCTGGAGCCAAGCGGTTTGCACCAGACCTCAAGGCCATCATTCCGACTTATCCTGGTTCCCTGAATACCCGCGGAGTCCTGGTTTATAGCAATCACTTCTCTGTTAAGCAGGATATCTTTTGTAGCCTGTGACATTTTCCTGACATCATGGCCGGCAATCAGCGGAGAAGCCATGATACACCACATGCTCATCTGGCTCCGGTATTCCTCCGTAGTACACCCGCCATTACCAATTTCAAGCATATCCGGATCATTCCAGCCACCCGGTCCGGCATGCTGCGCAAGGTCTGCATTTCCATCAACGGCATTGATTATCCCTCTGAACCAATCATTACCATTGTCCCATTTATCGGTAATATCACCTGTAGAACGCCATAAATTGCCGGTTTTAGGCATCCAGGACGCAAAACCCCAGGCACAGATACTGAAAACGATATCCCTGCCGCTCTTTGCAAGAGCATCTCTCATCCTTTCGTAATCCTGCTGCTGATCTGAACCGGGGGCAGGCTCACAATTATCATACTTTAAATAGTCAACACCCCATTCTGCAAAAGTCCTGGCGTCCAGTTCCTCTTTCATGTAACTTCCGCTTTGTGATCCCGCTATCCCCCAATTATAGTGATGGCATGTTCTGAGACCGCGATCTCCATAAATACCAAACTTGAGCCCTTTTGAGTGAATGTAATCCCCAAGCGCCTTCATTCCGCTTGGAAAACGGTTCGGATCAGCCCTCAGCTTTCCATTTGCATCCCGTGATGAAGCCATCCAGTTGTCGTCAAGATTGAGGTATATATAACCGGCATCTTTCATTCCCGATTCAACAATGGCATCGGCAATCTGCTTTATCAGATTCTCGTTTATATTTTCATGAAATATGTTCCAACTGTTCCATCCCATCGGAGGCGTCCTGGCCAGCCCGTTATCCAGAGCCGATACCAGGGAAACAGGACAGGCTCCCAGAAAAACAATTAAACTCATGATACCCGAAACTTTTCTCATCATACTATTCTCCCCCATATTGTCGAAAAGACATATTGAGCGTTGAACATTTTCCGTTTCAAATCTATAATATAAAGCGCATTATAGAAGATTTTGCTTATTTAGAAGGGATTCTATGCATTTTCCGTTGAACATTACTTCAACATTCTTCTCTTTCCCATTCCCCTCTCCTCTGCGTGTTCTCTGTGGCTGTTTCAATGGTTTTTCCTGCAGCTCAACTGTTCGCAAATTTTTTTGTTCGCTCATAGCTGTTTCTTTTATCTCCTTTTAAATCATCGTGTTAGTATTTTTTTTGTTCGCAATATTTATAATCTTACCAGCATTTTTCCTCCCAGCACAGCACTTTTTTGCTTATATTATCCCATATATGAAAACCGGAAAATTCAACATCTTCCTATACACCGATTATCACTCTCTTCTGAAAGACTACTACTCTTTTCAGAAAAAATCATCTAAATCATTCTCCTTCCGTTCCTTTGCCGCAAAAGCCGGTGTTTCTCAAAGCATGTTCAAAGACATCATTTCCGGCAGACGACGGCTCAGCCTGGCAGTGATGAAAAAGTATGCTGCAGCCATGAATCTGACACAAAGGGAAACGGAATACTTCGGCGCCATCGTACAGTTTGTCAATTGTAAAACAAACTACGAAAAAAACCTGCATTTCACCCGTATGCAGCGTCTGCGGCGGGATTGCGATATAAAAATTCTGGATGAGAGCCGGTATGAGTTTTTCCGGAACTGGTATCACAGCGCGATACGGGAACTTGTGACACTGCCGGATTTCAGGGAAGATTATGACTGGATCGCCAAAAAATGTATCCCGGGTATAACTGCCTCACAGGCCAGAAAATCGATTGAAACGATGCTGAGACTGGGAATCCTGCGCCGCGATCCTGACAGGAAACTTCAGCCTGCCGACCCGATGATCTCCTCTGAATATGAAATGAGATCTCTTATCCTGAGGAATTTCCACTCCGAGATGCTCTCTCTTGCGAAAGATGCACTGGAGCGTTTTGAACCCCGGCAAAGAGAAATCAGCTCTCTTACATTTGGCTTATCACATAAGTGTTATGAACGCATAAAGGAGCGGATCAGATCGTTTAAAGAGGAATTGATGGCTATGGTCCTGGAGGATACCGACATTTCTGAAATGGTTTGTCAATGCAACTTTCAGCTCTTTCCTTTGACAGAGAAAACAGAAGAAAAAGAGGAGACTCAATGATAAAGATTCTTGCGCTGCGGAAGAATTCATCGGGAGTATCCTTTCTGGCAAATCTCTGCTGTATTTCTGCAGCGCTTCTTTTTCTGCAGTGCGCCTCAAATAATATCGCAGGGACCGGATCGCATGCCGGGAACGGGCGTATTGTATGTACACTCTACAACAGTGACGGCAGTTTTGCCTCTGAGGCTGCAGTTTATCTGCGTCCCAGCAATTACACACCCTCTCTCTCAGGTTCTGCTCTCAGAAAATCAACAATCACACGTGTTGACACCAGAACTGATTCCCTTGGAATCTTTTCTATCGATTCACTCGAGCCTGGCGCCTATTCTATCGAGGTCAATGATGGTTCAAGGAACGCAGTTCTTCTGAACTGTACAATCAATGCCGAGGACTCCACAGTTTATCTCCCGTCAGATACTCTTCGTCCTTCAGGAGCCATTAAGGGATCTCTCGCTTCATCTGACAGAAACGTGTTTATCCAGATCTATGGCTTGGAACGAACAGTGACTTGTGATACGGCGACAGGGGAATTTGTTATCGATGATCTCCCGCATGGAACTTACACTTTACGTGCAGTGTCATCCGCGGACACTTCATCCTCCGTTGGAATCGATAGCATTACCGTAAAGTCCGGTGAAACGACAAAAGCCGGTACAATCGATTTTTACCATCTTGCCAGTTTTAATTACTCCAGGCGAATCTACCTGAATACAACTGAATCAGGGGCCGGTGTAGACAGCGACATCACTGATTTCCCGGTACTTATCCGCTTGCACGGGGATAATTTCGATTTCAGCCAGTCGAGACTGGATGGTGGAGATTTGAGATTTGTAAAAGAAAATGGTAAACCGCTTCCTTACGAAATTGAAAAGTGGGATGCAAAAGGCCGGAAAGCGGAGATCTGGGTCAAAGTTGACACTGTATATGGAAATGACAATTTACAGGTTATCATCATGTACTGGGGAAATCCCGATGCGGAAAGTGAATCCGATGGTTGCGCTGTGTTTGATACGGCATATGCTTTTCAGGGAGTATGGCATCTCTCAGGTAAAGGGACCGATCCAGCCCTCGATGCAACACCAAACCACTACCACGGATTACCTGTGGGCACATCAGAAGAATCCAGAGTTGACGGAGCAATAGGCGGGGCGAGGTCATTTGACGGAACCTCTTCCTATATCACAATGCCCAATACAGCAGACAGCCGCTTGAATTTTTCTGAGGATGGATTCTACTCGATATCCTGCTGGGTGAAGGCTGACACTATCGACTCCATTTTCCGCGCTATCGCGAGTAAAGGCCACGAACAGTACTACCTGCAATTCAAATGTCTTAAGAATAACCGGGCAACCTGGGAATTTGTAGAGTTCCAGAACCAGTTGGGCTGGGAGTATTCCGAAGATTCAGTTCCGCCTGCGCCCGGAGCAAAAGAATGGGTGTACTTGACAGGTGTGCGGAATGGCACGAATCAAAGTCTGTACATAAACGGGAGACTGGTAGTTGACAAAGCTGCATTGATGCCGGGTGAGTATGAAAGAAATTCAACTGACAATTTCACCATCGGCAGCCATGGCAGATCTGTGGAAATCCCATTCATTCAGGGATGGTCGATTTTTAACGGGTTGATCGATGAAGTTCGGGTGTCAAGCATTGCCCATAGTGAGGACTGGGTAAAACTGTGCTTTATGAATCAGAAGGCGGATGATGCACTGGTGGAGTTCAGAAAGTAGATATCTGCCTCATATATCAAACCGATACCTTTTGTTTTCGGGGTCGGTATCGGAATCGATATTTTGTAATCACATATTTACAACCGATCCTTGAATTTTCGATACAGATACCGATACCGAAAAGAAGAGTGAGAAAACTGTTACAAGGACATAAATCATTAACCGAAAGATACATCGTCTTAAAAAAGGAGGACAGGCATTATGAACAGGTTTTTTCTTTACTTGACTGCTGTGATGCTCTTGACAATCAACGCGTCTGCACAGGACAAACTTTATACCAATGAGTTTCCGCTCGGTGATGTCACGCTTCTGGATGGCCCGTTTAAACACTCCATGGATCTCAACATAAGCCATTTAATGAAATACAATGTCGACCGTCTGCTTTACTGTTATCGTGCTGATGCCGGTCTTTCGACCAAAGGAGTGTCAAACTATTCCAACTGGGCCGGTCTGGACGGGCATGTCGGGGGACATTATCTCTCCGCTCTTGCGATACATTATGCTGCGACAGGTGATGCACAATGTAAAGAGCGTATGGATTATATGATTGATGAACTTAAGAAGTGTCAGGATGCAAATGGTAAAGATGCCGATTTTGTGGGATATGTCAGCGGCATCCCCAACGGAAAACCACTGTGGCGGGAGATAAAAAAAGGTAATACAGGGAAGGTCTGGGATTACTGGGTACCCTGGTATAATATCCACAAAACCTATGCAGGGCTCAGGGATGCCTGGCTTTACGGTGGCAGCGAAACTGCAAGGCAGGTGTTTTTAAAGCTCTGTGACTGGGGGATCAAAATCCTCTCCGGGCTATCCGATAACCAGATTCAGGGGATGCTCGGGAATGAACACGGTGGCATCAATGAGGTCTACGCCGATGCATACCAGATGACCAAGGATACCAAATATCTCACCATGGCAAAAAAGCTCTCTCACAGGACAATTCTCACCCCTATGTCATCGGGAACCGACAATCTTGACAACCTGCATGCAAACACCCAGGTACCAAAGGCTGTTGGATTTCAGCGCATAGCTGAAATGGATAACGATAACACATACTTCAAAGCTGCAAGATTTTTCTGGGAAACAGTGACGGGAAAAAGAAGCCTTGCCTTCGGCGGCAACAGCAGAAGAGAGCATTTTCCCCCAGCTGCAGACTGCATCGATTACACAACAGAACGGGAGGGGCCGGAAACCTGTAATTCTCATAACATGCTCAAGCTCTCGGAAGGGCTCTTTCGCATGACAAATGATGCGAGATACGTCGATTTCTATGAACGCACGATGTTCAACCATATTCTCTCATCTCAGCACCCCACCCATGGAGGATACGTTTATTTTACTCCAGCCCGTCCGCGTCATTACAGAGTCTATTCTGCTCCAGATGTAGCGATGTGGTGCTGTGTGGGTACAGGAATGGAAAATCACGGCAAGTACAGCCAGCTTATCTATTCCCGCAAGAGCGACTCTCTTTTTGTTAATCTGTTTGTCGCATCCGAGCTTAACTGGAAAGATAAAGGGGTAAAGATCAGGCAGGAGACCCGTTTTCCCGATGAGGAACGCACCCAGTTGACCATAAGCACTGCTTCTTCATCCAGGTTCAAGCTGCTTATCCGTCATCCCTTCTGGGTTCCTGCAGGTTCCCTGAAAATTATCATAGGAACAGACACACTCCCTTCAACTTCACAGCCTTCATCCTATTATGAAATCGACAGGACATGGAGCAATGGTGAGGTCGTAACTGTGATTCTACCAATGCACACCAGAATTGAGGAGATGCCCAATGTCCCCTCTTATGTGGCTTTGATGCACGGTCCGATTCTTCTGGGAGCAAAAACCGAAAACCGGGACCTCAATGGCCTTATAGCAGATGCAGGCAGATGGGGACACATTGCCAGCGGAGCTCTTTACTCTCTGAACTCAGCACCTAAACTTCTCGGCAGCCGGACATCAATTCCATCCAAACTTGTTCGCGGTAACGGTCAGCAGATGACCTTTACCTCTCAGGGACTGATCGGAAACTGGACCGGCTCTCAGCTTGTTCTTGAGCCGTTTTTCCGCATTCACGATTCCCGCTATATGATTTACTGGCTAACGGAGGGTGGCAGCGTTGAAGACGAAGAAGAGTTACTCATACTTGACAGGCGAACAATAGATAAGGTCGCTCCAGGTGAGCAGCAGCCTGAAGTAGATCACAATTTGCAATCTGAAAACTCCCAGACCGGCAGCCACAATGGTGAATTTTACCGTGATGCCGGGAGTTGCAGCGGTGGAAACGGCGGATTTTTCAGTTATAACCTGCTTACAAATGGAGAAAAAGATCTCTCTCTTATGGTAAGGTACTGGGGAAATGAGGGATGTACCCGTACATTCGATATCCTTATCGATGGAGAGAAGCTTGTCACCGAAAACATTGTCGGTAAATGGAACAAAGATCAGTTCATCAATCAGGAGTATCCCATTCCCAACAGCATGGTATCCGGTAAAGATGAGATCACTGTCAAATTCCAGGCATCTACCGGTATGGTAGGAGGAGTCTTCTATGTGCGGTTATTGAGAAAAGACGCGGTGAATACGCCTGAAAGTGTGCAGAAAAAACTACCTGCCGGTTTTTCCATAAACAGCCAAAATGGTATCCTGAAATTGTCATTCGGGGCAAAAGATCCCTCACGCAGAATTGCAATATATTCGTTGTCAGGAAAACGGATAACGGAGATGAAGGCAGTTTCTGAAAACCTGGTTATTAACAACATACCTGCAATAACACAAAAGGGTGTTTACACCATACAGATCAAGTCCAGAAATCAGACGATTTCGAAGAAACTCTTCCAGGTCTATTGAGCCTGATCAGAACCGGTATCGCAAGCCGGTTTTGTTTCCTAAGCCCGGTTCACCGGGCTTTTTTTTCGCTAGAGGCGGCACTTATGCCGCCTCAGAAAAAATGTTGAACTAAAGTTCAACAGAAAATGCACAAGACCGGCAAAATTAACAGGATTCCGGTGATTACTCTCCTTATATTAGAATTAATCAACTTTTTGTTCAACACCATCGTTCCGATCGAAAGGTAAAAAAGGGGGGCGGAATGAAACCAAATCGAGTTAAACAAAAATTCATTAAACCCACACTGGCAGTGGGAAGATCCAATTCTATGCCAGTCAAAGCGTTAGCGGTTCCGATCGCCTGCTTTGTTTTCACGTTTGTGTTCCTTTTTACGGGTATCTCAGAAGCCCAGCTTGCCAAAGGAGCCAATAAGTTTTTGGGGAATATCACTACAAACGGCCGGGTACGGGACGATTTCATCTCTATGTGGAACCAGATCACTGGTGAAAACGAGCACAAATGGGGGTCTGTGGAAAGAACCCGTGACCAGATGAACTGGAGTGGTGGAGACAATATTGCCAACTATGCAAAACAGCATGGTATCCCCTGGAAATTCCACACTCTTATATGGGGAAGCCAGTACCCCGATTGGATGAACAATCTCTCTACTTCAGAGCAGAAGGCAGAAATTATCGAATGGTTTGACGCCGCAGCGGCAAGATATCCTGATGTTCAAATGATCGACGTGGTAAATGAAGCGTACATGTCAGATCCCAACAACTGGAATGCCGGTAAACATGCTCCTATTCCTTTCCGTGAGGCTCTTGGAGGAACAGGTTCCACCGGATATGAGTGGATTGTTCAATCCTTCAAAATGGCCCGGGAGCGCTGGCCCAATGCTATTCTTATTTACAACGACTACAACACTCTTGAGTGGAATAATGAAATCCAATGGATAAAGCAGATCATACCCAAGCTTATACAAGCCGGAGCGCCGATTGACGCTGTGGGTTTCCAGGCACATGGTCTGAAAAATACTTCTGCAAGTACTCTCAAATCACGCCTGGATGATATCTGGAATTCAATAAAGGTTCCGATGCTTATCTCAGAATATGATATAGGCGAAGGAGATGATCAGGCTCAGCTTAATAACTACAAAAATCATATCACAGAGATGTGGAATCACCCCAAGGTTGTTGGTATCACGATCTGGGGTTACATTCTTGGTTCTACATGGGTTGAAAACACGGGTATAATAAGAACCAACGGGCAAGATCGTCCGGCCATGACCTGGCTCAGGGAGTTCATCAAAAACAACCCCAATCCACCAAACGATTACCCGAATTTTCTTAAGGGTGGCGGCTCAAGCTACAGCCTCACAGTCAGCACAAGAGGAAGAGGCTCTGTGACACGCAACCCGGATAATACCACTTATGAGAAAGACGCCCAGGTTATACTCACTGCTACGCCATCTGAAGGCTGGGTATTCAGTGGCTGGACCGGAAGTGCTACCGGGAATCAGAACCCTCTGACAGTCAAGATGGATGCCACGAAAGAAATCACGGCTAATTTTACTACTACGGATGGCAAGCAGGATCTTGTTGTGAATGGATCTTTTTCAGCAGGAACAAAAAACTGGACATTCAACAATTGGAGCGGATCCGGTTCAGGCGATGTGGTTAACGGAGAGTATCGTCTGACAGTTACTACTACAGCTAATAACTACTACGACCTGCAGGTGGTCCAGCCGGGTATTCGGCTTGAACAGGGTAAGGCCTACCGTCTGATTTACGATGCTCGTGCAGCTTCTAACAGAACCCTTTTTGTTAATGTCGGTATGCCGGTCAGCCCCTATACTTCTTTTTTTGGAGAAGAAGGTGAGAATATTTTGAATGGATCACGAGAGGTTAATCTCACAACTACAAAGCAGACTTTCACACTTGATTTTATCATGAGAGATCCTACGTATGAGGATTCAAGAGTGGAGTTCAGTGTGGGATTGAGCACCCCGACAGTATTTGTCGACAACGTCTCACTTTATGAAATTGAGGCAGTTAACGCTTCTTTACCGGTAAAAGCATCAAAAGCAAACAACATAACTGTCCGTCAGAACGGAAACGCTGTAAATATCAGTCTTAACAATTCACAAAACAGCAGATCAGTTCTGAATGTTTATGATCTGAGAGGTAATGTTGTGCGTTCGGCGACATTCAATAAAAACTGCAGTATCAACACTGCAGGGCTGCCAAAAGGCTATTATGTTGTTAAGGTTAACAGTTCCGATCTGGTTCACAAATCAGGATTTGTATTAAAATAAAGGGACAGGTCTTATTTGTGTCAGTAAGCCGAAGGCATTCAGCCTTCGGCTTTTTTTTTGACAGGAACCATACTGACCCTGGTAAACTTCACCGGGTTTGCGATCTTTACCCGGAATATTTCCAGTGTTCTTTTCGTATATTAATTTATAAATTGTACATTATTCATTGTATAAATGAGTGAATTTACTGTATAATGATTTAACTTCATTTATTGCTTATAAATCACCTTTAACCACTTTCATTGAAAGGTAACCTCTTATGAAAGGTAATGAAAAGCTTGTTAGTGCGCTGAATGCGCTTCTGGCCGACGAACTCACAGCTATCAACCAGTATATGGTTCACTCAGAAATGTGCGAAGACTGGGGATATGAAAAGCTGCATAAACATTTCGAAAAAAGAGCCATCGATGAAATGAAGCATGCAGAAAAGCTGATCGGACGGATTCTTTTTCTGGAAGGTGTTCCGGTTGTCTCATCGCTCAACAAGATTCATATCGGGTCCGATGTCGCGAAGCAGTTGGAAAACGACCGTGTTGCGGAAACCGATGCTATCGCAGCCTACAACAATGCAATTGCTCTTGCGGGTGAAGTGAAAGACTTTGCCACACGTGATCTTCTTCAGGAGATTTTGAATGACGAAGACGCTCACATGGATGATATCGAAGGACTTCAGAGTCAGATTGAACAGATGACTTTACAGGTTTTTCTGACAACACAGGTTTAATTTTTTCGGCGGTATAAACGGCGGCATAAGAGGCGGCATAAATGCCACCTCTAACCAAATAAAGCCCGGTAAACCGGGCTAGAAAACCGGATCATATTGTTTACATTCACCGTCCCCGCGCATGCTCTATTGTGTCCGGGTCGACCACATTTTTAAACGGCATTCTCTTGGCTGCAGTACCTTTTTCACTCACAACAATCAGATAATTCCACCATTTGGAGATCGCATTTGACATATCAGATTCGCGGTAATGACGGTTTTTGCCTTTTTGAGAATTGTCTGAATATTTTGCATTCCAGTTATTGGGATCATAGACCTCAAAAAGAGCGGAATCATTTACAATTCTATATCCTTTAATGACAAGAAAATGCCCGTCCCCGTAACTGTAAAACCGGTCAACACGATGAGCATTGTTTGTATTTCGACGCAATTCCGCGGTGGTTAGACATGAAATAAGAATGTTTCCCTGGTCGATCAACTCCCGGATATTGGAAGTATTGTCAAAACGTACCGTGTGATTCGGGATATTATGCAGAGTCAGATAGCTGATAACATCACTTGTATACCACCACCCGCCTTCAGGCCTGAACAGGCTTCTTGCTTCTTCAGCAGAGCCGGTATACAAACTATCCGCCCATCTGGAGGCCATTTCTGCTGATGACGGACCGCAGTTACTGTTGGAGTGAGTCCCGGTATTTGCCTGATCAACATACCAGTTATATTTCCTGTCATTGCTTCTGTATGCCTGTTCTGTATTACCAAATCCCCATGTAACCAGGCTATCCCTGGAATAATACACCCAGTCGTACCATATACGGCCATTTGTCTGAGCGGTAAATTTGAATTCCAGAAGTTCACCATCGTAAACAGATCTTCTCGCTATAGTATCGTTTTCATAACCATCTGCGAATCCGACAAACAAAAAAGAATCACTGGCTGAAAATTCGGCTCTTTTACCCACCGGATCTCTGAATTCCCGGCTGATTTTTTCCAATTGTCCGGGCACAGTGAATTGATTCTTATCAACTGCCACTATTCTCCTTTGAAACCCATCTCTCTTTTCAATTAAAACCTGAACTGTGAATGGTTCAATTCTTTTATCTGATCTAATGCCAGGGACTCTGCATCCCTGAAGATTGTAAAACACGCCCGGAGTTTCAAGTGCAGCTTTAAATGAGGGAAAAAGACGGGGTTGGGATGCTCCGGATGACGGGATAACAAAGGCAAGTTCCATCGGGCCATAAATCGTCGTATCTTCCCCGGTATCGCAATTGTATATATAAACGCTGTCAAGTTCTACAGGCAGATTATCTGAACTTGAATAGCCGCAAAAGGTCACAGTGATACTCTGCGCGAAGAGTTTCAGTACAGATGTCAGTAATACCAGACAAGCGAAGGAATTTCCATTTTCTTTCATGATTTTTTCCCATCAGGTTTTTCACTGTATACTTTCAAAATATATTTCTTCCAGGTATCAAATAGTTCAACGGCACAATTCGGCAGCATAAATGCCGACTCTATGCCTCTGGCATCTCCATCAAAAAAATGGGCTATATCCGGAACTCCCAATATGAAAATGGCTTGAATTCGTTGTATTTATTGTGTTTCTGCCCATATTTATACCATACGAAATTGATCAGGAATTTGCGCAGGAATATCTACATCTCCAACAGTCAGAAAAATCATATCGGTAAACGCCCCTAAATTCGCAAAACCACTTGCTCTATTCTTGACAATTTTAATGATCCGATTGATGCCTTCAGACATGGCATTAGTAAGTTTAGTTTTAACAAACGGCAATATATGAACTGCATGGCGACGAAGCATTAAAGCGAAATTTTTGATCGCTTGAAGCCTGCTTTTCAAAGCGGCAGTTATCCAACCATTAAAGAACGATTCTGCCGACTGCGTATATGCATATTCCCAAAAAGCTTCGAACTCAT
>JAAYIG010000240.1 GCA_012523595.1 Fibrobacter sp. | reverse complement strand
GGTTTGGTCGCCATGTGTCCTCCTTTACTATACACGTGTGTATCCTGAGGGTTATTCAGGGTAAAAAGAGAGTAGCAAAAACCGGGGCAGTTTTGAGTAATAGATTCACCTTTGGGATGAGCGGCGCAGAGGGGAAAATTCGCCCCTGAGATAACTTGCTGATTAAAGGCATGTTCAATAAATCATCTCCGGGGTAAATGAAAAAGAGCTTAAATCATTAATTCATCTCTAAGATAAAAAAGTACTCTTTGAAATGAAAAACAGTTAGCGCCATGTCAAACACAAAAGTCAGAAACACAAATGTACTGGTTTATCTGAAAAAAGAAAAGACACCCCATTAAGAGGTGCCTTCACGGTTAAATGTATTCCGGCCTTTTTTACTGATTGTATTCCTTCAAAGCATCGGTATTGATCACTTTAAGTTCTACACGCCTGTTAACCTTTCGTCCTTCGGCAGTGCTGTTTGATGCCTTTGGAAGATCAGGACCGTATCCTTTTGCTGTTAGCCTCTGAAGCAGGTTTGGAGATACACTCACCAGATACGAGCGAACCGATTCTGCTCTCATCTGGCTCAGCATCATGTTCTTATCATACCTGCCGATGTTATCGGTGTGTCCGCCAACCTCAATGAGCAGCTTGGGATATTTCTCAAGCATTTTTGCGATTATATTGAGATATGGGCGTGAGTTAATGGATATTTCCGTTTTCCCACTCTCGAAATAAACAGCATCAAGCAGCAGCATACCAGTGGAGAGTAACTGTTTTTCAGCTTCAGAACGTTTTGATTTCTCCTCTTCGAGTTTTTTCTTTACCAACGTAAGAGAGTCAGCCAGAGCGATAGAGTCTCTACGGGTCTTCTCGGCCAACTGCTGAGCAACCTGAGCGAGCGAATCTGCCCGGCGCTGCTGAGCCAGAGAATCCTCTCGTGCCTTTTTGGCAAGAGCACTTGACTCTTCTTCAAGTTGTTTTGCTTTGCGTTCCAGTTCCGCTTTTTCATGCGCTTCCTGCTTAGCTTTTTCAGCAGCTTCTCTCCGTTTACGTTCCAGAACATCAACAGAGAAAGTTATGCCGCCAAAAAGCCTGAACTTCTCAAGTGCATATTTATCCTGAACCTTCTGGCGAGGCTCTGAAAGTGCTATGTCGGATCCAAAAGTGAAGGAAACAAAATAGGGACTTCTGATAGTAAAAGACGGGGTGATCCAGAACGGATCAGAAGAAAACTCCACATCGTGCAGGTAGGTCCGGGAATTCAATTCTACTCCCAGGCTTACATACCGACCGAAGATACCCTGAATGCCAGCGGAGAGAATCATCAGATTGGATTTTGATTCTTCAACGGATGTAACAAATGCCTGATTGAGCATGATTTTCAGGGCAGTTTTTTCATCTCCATAAATAAAGCTTTCTATCAGCCTGCCCATCATATCATATCCGATGCGGGTGTCGAAATAGTTGAACCCATCGGCTCTGTTTTTATTAATCTGATTTGCCGCTGTTCCGCCAATCAATACAAGCTGAGCTCCAAGTCTGAAAGGAGCTTCTGCCGGGAGAGGCAGCATTCCCTGAACTCCTCCGGTGATGGAACCTAAACCGGAACTGTTGCTGTAGTCATATTTGTTGAGTCCAAAGAAGGAGAGGGTTGCAAAGAGTTCAATATAGTCGCTTGTAGCAAAGGAGAATGCTACTTTACCGGTACCAACGTTGGTGCCCTTGTTTGGTGCACCCGGTATTGAGTTTTTCTGCTGGTACCAGTTACCGGAAACATTTACAGTGAGTCTTCCCGCTCCCAGTGCTTCTCCTGACAGAGTTTGGGTTAATCCCCTTGTACCATTGAAAGTCATGGTAGGAGGAATTTGTGTTGTGTCCACCTCTTTTGAAAAAGAAAGGGCTGCAGAGACAAGAAGAACTGTTCC
>JAAYIG010000239.1 GCA_012523595.1 Fibrobacter sp. | reverse complement strand
GTTACCGTTTACCTCATAGCCCAGATAGCCTGTGTCGCGGTCGTAGCGCAGCTTCAGATTGCGCTGGGCAGCATCCCTGGCATCCACCTTTTTGAGAGAAACAAGTTCTGTCCTGCGCGGGTACTGATCCTGATATTTCTCTATCAGTTTATTGAGAAATCCTATAGAATAGTCGATGATGCCGGCAAGTGATTCACGGATCTCTTTGAGCCGGTCCTTTATCGCCTGCATCTCTTTTTTTGCCTTATTTATGTCATAGAGGCTGATACGGCGAATAGGAATCTTGAGCAGGGTTTCAACATCCTCCACTGTGACTTCCCGTTTTATTTCATCTTTGAACGGTTCCAGTCCGCTCAGAACCGCTTCAATAACGGCCTCGGCTGTTGTTTTCTCCTCGATTCGCTTGTAGATTCGATTCTGAATAAAGATCTGTTCGAGTGTCCGGGCGTGGAGTTTGTCTTTGAGCTGCCGCTCTTCCAGTTTGAGTTCCGCCTTGAGAATCTCTACGAGCTGGTGTGCATTTTTCCTGATTACATCAGAGGCGCTCATCTGTACCGGCTTGCCGTCTTTGATCACCATGAGATTGACAGAAATAGAATTCTCACATTCTGTAAAGGCATACAGCGCATCCACAGTATCACTGGTGTGCACACCTCTGGCGAGCCGTACTTCTATTTCCACGTTTTCTGCAGTAAAATCACTGATTCCTGCGATCTTCAGTTTTCCTTTTTTTGAAGCCGCTTCGATAGAAGAGATGACAGATTCTGTTGTGGAACCAAAGGGAATTTCACGGATCACAATTTTTTTCGGATCACTTGTGTCAAGTTTGGCCCTGACAAGGACTTTTCCGTTCCCGTCATTGTACTCGGAAACATCGGCATACCCCCCGCCAGGGAAATCCGGGAAAAGAAGAAGCTGTTCATCCTGAAGGCACGCAATTTCGGCTTCGAGCACCTCGATAAGATTATGAGGAAGAATCTTTGTGGCCATTCCGACAGCTATTCCTTCAGCACCAAGTGCCAGGAGAACAGGGATCTTAGCAGGAAGAGTCACAGGTTCTTTATTACGTCCATCATAGGAACCAATAAATTCGGTGATTTCCGGGTTAAAAAGGGTATCTTTTGCCAGTTGAGAAAGACGGCACTCGATATATCGTACTGCGGATGCGGGATCTCCGGTGTAGATGTTTCCGAAATTTCCCTGTTTTTCGATAAAAAGGTCCTTATTGGCCAGGGTCACAAGAGCATCCCCGATCGATGCATCTCCGTGGGGATGATAACGCATGCACTGACCTACCACATTGGCGACCTTATGAAACTTCCCGTCATCCATTTCCCACAATGTGTGCAGAATTCTGCGCTGAACCGGCTTCAGACCGTCGTTTATATGCGGAATAGCCCTGTCCTTTATAACATAGGAAGCGTATTCCAGAAAATTAAGATCGAAAAGAGGTTTTAAATATGCCATTATAGCAGATTCTCCATTATATATTCCCGTCTATAGGGTGTGTTTTTTCCCATGTAGAAATCCAGTGTTTCAGGAATATTTTTGACATTTTTAACATTGACTTCCACCAGGCGCATGTCGGGTCCGATAAACTGTCCGAACTCTTTGGGCGAAATCTCACCCAGACCTTTGAACCTGGTCACCTCCGGATCTTTTATCTCCCTTACGGCGATATCCCTTTCCTTTTCATTGTAGCAGTACCGTGTCTCTTTTTTATTACGGACCCGGAAAAGCGGAGTTTCCAGTATATAAACATGATTGGAAACTACCAGTTCTTCAAAAAAGTTCAGAAAGAAAGTCATCAGAAGGTTTCTTATATGAAACCCGTCAACATCAGCATCAGTAGCAAGTACAATCCGGTTGTATCTCAGACCCTCAATCCCATCCTCTATCCCCAGCGCCATCATCATATTGTATAGTTCTTCATTCTGGTAGATAGCCGATTTATTACGTCCGAACACATTCTGCGGCTTTCCTTTCAGAGTGAAAATAGCCTGGGTCATCACATCCCGCGCAGAGATAATAGAACCTCCCGCAGACTGTCCCTCAGTAAGGAATATTGTCGATTCCTCTCCTCTGCCGCCGTCGGGAAGATGGTATTTGCAGTCCCGAAGATTGGGAATTTTGATCTCTATTCTCTTTGCCGCTTCCTTGGCTTCTTTCTTGACAGCATTAAGTTCGGTACGCAGTTTTTCATTCTGGACTATTTTGTTTTCGAGCTGACGGGCGGCTTCGGAGTTCTTGTGTAAAAAGTCAACCACTCCGGATTTGACTTCAGATACGATCCATCCTCTGATTTCTGTATTGCCAAGTTTGTTTTTAGTCTGTGATTCGAAAACCGGGTTTTTCAGTTTGATGGCAACAGCTCCCCCGATTCCCTCCCTGACATCGACACCGTTATAGTTTTTTTTGAAAAATTCGTTTACACCCTTTAGAATTCCCTCTCGGAAAGCACTCAGGTGTGTACCGCCGTCAGTGGTGTGCTGTCCATTAACAAAAGAGAAATAGGTCTCTCCATAGGACTGAGTGTGAGTAAAGGCAAACTCAAGCTGCCTGGATTTATAGTAAGCGATATTGTAAACGGTTTTATCCCCGATTTCATTCTGCAGAAGATCATACAGACCGTTTTTAGACTCAAACTTCTGGCCGGCAAAGATAAGTCTGAGACCGGAGTTAAGGTAGGCGTAGTTCCAGAGCCTTTTTTCCACGTATTCAAAATTGAAGGTATACTCACCAAAGATGTTCTGATCGGGGCAAAACTGAATAAAGGTGCCGTTTGGTTCCGATGTTTTTCCTTTGTTTTTTGATTTGAGTTTACCGCGTTCAAAGCAGGCTTCAAAATACTCTCCACCACGGAAAGCCTTTACCTTGAAGAAGCTCGAAAGTGCATTTACAGCTTTTGTACCAACACCGTTAAGACCAACGCTGAACTGAAAGACATCATCATTGTATTTGGCTCCGGTGTTAATAGTGGAGACACAGTCGATCACTTTACCCAGCGGAATTCCCCGCCCGAAATCGCGGATACTTACGGTATCGTCTTTTATATTGATCTCGATTTTTTTGCCGAATCCCATTATATACTCATCGATGGCATTATCGATAATCTCTTTTAAGAGCACATAAATACCATCATCGGGATTGGACCCGTCACCCAGCCTTCCGATATACATACCTGTACGGAGACGGATATGTTCGAGGGAACTGAGAGTTTTTATTTTACTTTCATCATAAACAGGTATTGAGGAGTACTTATTCATAAAACTCGTATCTCGTTAATAAAGGCAGCCACAGAACAGTGGTAAAATGGGGCAAACCAGAGGAATTTCCGGCCATAGATTGGTTTAATATACATAGATCAAAAAATGGAAACAAGTCAGCCATAACAAATAATGGTATAACCGGAGTATGCACACCACAACTGCTTGTTGTAATAAGTGCGATTCAGACAGACAATAATTGTACCGATTTTATTCTTTTAGTATTGCATGCCTGATTGAATTAAACAGGTTCCTGACTTTATCAGTTCTTTATATTCTTTGCAAAAACTTTCTTCTTTCTTTTTCTCTAAACGGCAAAGAAGATGGTTCCTGAATTATTTTCAATGATCATTTGTAACAGTATGGGATTGGAAAAATATGGAAATGAGCAAAATTATTATCGGGGCGATGCGGTTTAAAGACAGGGAATCTGCTGTTTCCACAATACGTGAAGCAATTGATTCTGGATTTAATTATATCGACACCTCCCCTTGCTACTGCTATAAAAATGCTGATGAAAACTCAGAAAGCTGGGTTGGTGAAGCTGTAAACTACAGGGATTACCGGGATAGGGTAATGATTTCAGCCAAATGCAGCCCCGGTAATGGTGGACTGCTTCTTGGGGAATTCAACCCGGAACAGGGATTCGGGGTACGCACCATTGAACAGCTTAAACAGGTGTTCAATCAATCGCTTAGCAGGCAGAAAGTTGAATCATTTGATTATTATCATCTGTGGACTACTCATACTAAAGAGCAGTTGAATGAGGCGCTCAAACCAGGCGGCTGGTATGATGGAGTAATGAGCCTGAAAGGAGAATGGAAACATCTTGGGATTACCACTCACGCGGATACTCCGACAATACTGGAATTTTTAAAGAGCGGTAAATTCGATACTGTGACAATTCCACTGAATGTGGTAAACAGAACCAGGGAGGGCATACTTGACTATTGTAAAAAGACCGGTATCAGGGTCATAGCCATGAATCCTCTTGCAGGAGGATTTCTCGCGGGGAATGAGAGGTTAAAAGAACTTGCGTTCAGGTATCTTTTTTCACTTCCGGAGGTACATATTCTGGTCGGGTTTACATCTGTTGAAGAGGTCCGGTATGCCCGTCGTATCCTGGACAAATTGGAGGGAAATGTTCCTGTAAAGGAAGAGGTGCTTGCCGAGGCAGACGCCATGCTTGACACAAAAGAGCCACGATGTACATCGTGCGGCTACTGTGCTCCCTGCCCGCAGGGGTTGAATCTGGGAGCCTGTCTCTCCTACTACAATATTTATAAATACATGAAAATAGCTGAAGCTAAAAAGGCATTCCAGGAGAAACAGTGGGAGGAGGGATTAAGACTGGACAGGTGTGTGAAATGCGGAGTATGCCAGAGCAGGTGTCCTAATTCGCTTCCACTGATGGTGATTATACCTGCAGCACAGGAGATGCTTTACCGGGAGTGGTGATTTCTCAAAATTCTTCCTATTTTCTCAGTGTTCAAGCCGGTAATTTCCCCGATCAATTGTAAATCTAAACCTTTTTCTGACATTTTTTGTATTACCAGATATAATTGCTTATCTTTCTTTTCAAGCTCGGCTTCCTTTTTGTCAAGCTGGGTATCTTTCCTCTCAAGCTCAATATCTTTCTTTCTCAACTCTTCTTCGATTTTCTCTCTTTTCAAGCGTTCCTGCCTGTTCAATTTGTCTGCAATTGTTCCCATATACTTCTCTCCACC
Organism: Fibrobacter sp.; assembly: GCA_012523595.1. Lineage (NCBI taxonomy): Bacteria > Pseudomonadati > Fibrobacterota > Fibrobacteria > Fibrobacterales > Fibrobacteraceae > Fibrobacter > Fibrobacter sp. Next base: position 795 of record JAAYIG010000239.1, on the reverse strand, counting down.
ACTGTGCTCTTCGGCAATTATTCTCCTGAACTGATTATCCATACTTTCGTCTACCATTGTACCCAGGTAGAGTAACACTACTTCCAGATAATCGCATTCCCACTTTCTTATCCTTTGAGCCTCTTCTGATATCCTGATAATCTTGCGTAAAACACTCAACACTTCCAGACTTCTGCTATATTTCAACGCCAACAGAAGCATCTTTAACTTACAGGGTCCTCCACAGTAACCTGCTGAAGGTGAACCCTCTTCAATCGTCTCAGGCTCAAGTACTGTTAAATCCAGAACGATTTTTCTAAAGTCCTGAACAAACTCTCTGGTCTCCTCTATTATTGCGAACAGCGACTCTATACTATTGATGAAATCAAAGGGTGTTTTGCCATTATACACGATTATTGGAATCACCACAGGTAATGCTCCAATTCCATATTGCTTCTTATAACTTTCCCAGATCTACACCATATAGCGTAACAACTGCATATGTGTTTTTTATCCGGAAAGCTCTTATACTCAAAGAGAAGATATGCCCATTGACCGGTATTTAGGAGTTTTGTGCGGCAAAGAATATCAGATCGATATTCTTTGAGGTTTTCATCGACAGGACAAGCCTGGCTAGTTCCTTACAGATTTCAATGTCCTGCATCGATTCACGAAAAAAGCGATCATGCGAGTGATAAATGTCATTCAGATAGTTATTCTGGGGGTCCATACTTGTAGCACAATCTGTGCCAGAAAAAACAAACTTTTACTAATATTGGTGTCATAAACTTCATAAATAGGTATTGATACCAACAC
>JAAYIG010000238.1 GCA_012523595.1 Fibrobacter sp. | reverse complement strand
GATTATGATCGCTCCAGATGTAAAGAGATCGCCTGTTCCGTTAAAAAGCCAGAAAAGAACAAAGACTGTCCCGATATAGAACAAAGGAATCGCAAAACCTATAATCCTCTTGTACCAGAGTATCATCGCTCCCAACAGAAGCGCTATGGCTGATGTCTCTCCGATACACCCTCCCACATTCCCTGTAAACAGATTATAGAGTGCATCCTGGAAATCAAGAGCCTGGAAAGATCCGTTCATCATTGAGATCTTGAAGTGAGCAAGAGGAGTGGCACTGGTAATGCCGTCTAATCCGGATATCGTCCCGAGTTTCGGCGCAGTAAAACTGGTCATGGCAGCCGGATAAGATGCCATGAGAAAAGCGCGGCCTGCAAGCGCAGGGTTGATAAAATTACCCCCCAGGCCACCGAAAGCCATTTTTGCGACTCCTATAGCGAATGCAGCCCCTATAGCCACCATCCACCAGGGAAGAGAGGGTGGGACATTGAAAGCAAGAAGTATCCCGGTAATTACCGCACTGAAATCCCCAATAGTTGATGGCTTCTTCATCAGGAGAGTTACCAGCCATTCGGTGAGAACAGCAGAAGTGATTCCTACACAGGTAAGAAAAATCGCCCGCCATCCGAAAAACAGGTATGAGGCTATTATCGAGGGAACAAGTGCAATCATCACCCACATCATCACTTTGGGAACAGATCCAGGGTGACGGATGTGGGGAGAAGTTGAAATGTGGAGAAGTTCTACTTTCTCCTCTGCTGTTTTATTATTACTCTGTACTTCGGATTTGGTCAAAGGTTGTGTTGTCATCTTTACCTGGCCTCATTCTTTTTAGCTTCTGCCGCACGCCTGGCCTGAATATGAAATTTCCCCAGCTTCATATACTGGACCAGGTTGATTTTTGAAGGACACACAAACGAGCAGGAGCCGCATTCAATACAGTCTGTGATATTCCACTCCAGCGCCTCATCGTACTTTTCTTTCTCAACCAGTTTGGCGAGTCTTGTCGGGACAAGGTGGATGGAACAGGCTTGCACGCAATTTCCGCAGTTAATACAGGGATATTCCCTCTCTCCGGCAACAACATTGTCCAAAGCAAGTATTCCTGATGTTGACTTGATTATCGGGGCATCAAGATCCGACTGCGCTATACCCATCATCGGACCACCCATGATTATCTTTTTTGTGGCCTTCATGTCAACTCCACAGGCCTCAACAAGATTCCTGATCGGTGTACCTGCACGCACCAGGAGGTTTTTTGGTGATGAAACTGTTGGGCCGGTGACCGTAAGCACCCTCTGGTAGAGCGCAACACCCTTTACTATTGCATCATAAACAGCCAGAGCCGTACCCACATTCTGGACCACACAGCCGGCATCCATGGGAAGGCCTCCGGATGGAACCATGCGTTTTGTAACCGCATTGATCAGTTGCTTCTCACCACCCTGGGGATACTTGGTCCGCATTACAGCTACCGATAACTTTCCCTTATTCTGAGAAGCTGAAATTGCTGAAACAATGCTCTTTATCGCATCCTGCTTATTATCCTCTACAGCGATAAAACATTTCTTCGCGCCAAGAATTTTTTTAAGAATCAATGCGCCGGTAATAAGATCATCTGTCCTTTCCAGCATCGATCTGTGATCGGCAGTCAAATATGGCTCACACTCAGCACCATT
>JAAYIG010000237.1 GCA_012523595.1 Fibrobacter sp. | reverse complement strand
GCACCAGGCCCTGAGGTGGCAAGGCAGACTGCCGCTTTTCCAGTCGAACGGGCAACTCCCTGAGCCATGAAACCTGCTCCCTGCTCATGCCTGGCAAGAATGTGTCTTAGTTTACTTTTATATATTGCATTATAAAGAGGCAGGTTTGCCCCTCCGGGGATACCGAAAACGGTATCGATTCCTTGTCTTTCGAGCAGATGGGTAATTAGCTCTGCTCCTGAATACTTCATAATTAATCCTCCTGGTTTAAATTAAAAAACCCCTGCTGGTTTCTCACCGGCAGGGGTTTTACTGTTTTTTGCTATACTATATTATAACCCTGACGGTGGAGAATGTATGTTCACCACGACTACTACTACTGCCACCACCACCATGGTGACCATAATCAGAGTTGTAAAAATGTTTTTGATTGTAAATTTCATTGAAATTCCTGTTCTCATGATTTTCTTTATCTGTATTTCGTTTCTTTAGTCCAGGTTACATACCGTTTCTTTTTATGCAAAAACACACAAATAAAAAGCCCCTGTCAGTCATTCACCGGCAGGGGCTTTTTACCATAGTAATAGATGAAAGCCCCTACGGTGTACACCGTACGACTACGCTCACCACTACTACTGTTGATGTCATGGATTTTTTCATATCAGGATAATAAATCATAAAACGGCGGGAAGCAAATGCTTTTTTTTAATAATCCTGAATTTTTAGGGAAAACCGCACCAGGATAAACTTCCCCAAACGACCAGCGGTGAAAATCAGCTATCTCATCGCCCTCTGGCTGAATCCGTCCCTTCGTACATCTCTATTAACCTTGGTCGTCGAGAGTAAAATAAAATGTTGCTCCTTTGTTGATTTCACTTTCTGCCCAGATTCTGCCGCCATGTCTTTCGATTACTCTTTCGACAATGGCCAGACCGATGCCTGTTCCCTGAAATTCCTGGTCAGAATGCAATCGTCTGAAAGGGGTGAAAAGCAATCCTGATCTTTTCATGTCAAATCCGGCTCCATTATCCTTAATGGAATAGATACTTTTCCCGTTTATAATTTGCCTATTGAACTCTATCCGTGCATCGGAAGTCTTTTCGGTAAATTTCCAGGCATTCCCTATTAAATTGGAAAGAGCGATCCGGATGAGGTTTTTATCAACATTTGCAGTAACATTGTCCTGAATGTTAATTTTGACAGACCGCTGTGGCTGGGATGCCTGCAATTCACTTATGATTGAAAAGGCTATTTGCGAAAGATTTGTCTGCTGCTTTTTCATCTCCTGACGACTGATTTTTGACAGATTAAGAATGTCATCGATAAGGGATTTCATCTGTGTGGCGCTGTGTTCTATTCTTTTAAGGTAATCATTTAAGGTGGCGTCCAGTTTCCCCTGGTATTCTTCCCTGATTAATCTTCCAAACCCCAGTAAAGTATTCAATGGTGCCTTAAGATCGTGCGAAACGGAATAGGAGAAGGATTCCAGGTCCTTATTGACTCTGGCGAGTTCATCAGCCCGCTCCCTGAGGGTTTGCTCTATCTGTTTTCGTATTGTGATATCACTTACCAGAGACATCACCAGAAGACCGTTGGGAGTATTTACAAAGCTTAAACTTATTTCGACCGGGAATTCGGTACCGTCTTTACGGAGTCCAAAAAGATCCATCCCGATTCCTATGGGACGCATCTTTGG
>JAAYIG010000236.1 GCA_012523595.1 Fibrobacter sp. | reverse complement strand
TTACCCGATTCCGTTTTACTTTTTTCTATTTCCTCCCGCGCCCTTTCCATTAGCGGAACCACTTCAGAGGTTGTTTTCTGTGGAAAAAATACCGCCAGTTCCTCTCCTCCATATCTGCAGACAGTTCCCTGCGGAGAAAGTGTCCTGAGCAGTGTCTGAGCTACAGAATGCAAAACCGCATCACCTGCCTGATGTCCATAGGTATCATTAACATTCTTGAAATGATCAATATCCACCATTGCCACAGCAAAAGGAGGGGTCACATTCATGTTCGCCTGCTCCGTGATTATCTTTGAGCAATAATCCCTGTTATAAATCTGAAGCAGAGGATCAAAAGAAACCCTGTTTTCAATCCTGAAAAACCAGTGTGTTAATGTCGCAATAACCAAAAAAAAGGGAGCAATACTGAAAAGTATTCTCTGCGTTGACTCCATCCGGTCAGCATCTATTCCAAAAGTCCAAATCAGGGCAAAAATCAACCCGCAACCAGATACCAACCCTCCCAGAGAAAAGTCATAACGCAAGCGCCATAAGCTGAAAGCTGTAAGCACAAAGAAAAAAAGAGGCCCAACCCAGAATCCCAAATCCTCAACACCTTTAAACTCCAACGTTGATATCCAACCCTGTGCCCCGGGAGCAAAACGCATGGTCAGAAGCAGTACACTCTCAACCCCAAGCACCGCAAGAGTGTAACTGCGGGCAAGACGGTATTTTGCTGTTGAAGGCAGAAGGGGAATAAACAGAAAGTTTATCAATCCCAGTAAACAAATCACAGAGAAATAACCCGGTGGCGGCGCGCCGGGAAGATTCACAATTTCGCCACAGGCAAATAGAAAATAACAGAAACAAATCATCCCTGTAAGATAACCCGCCATGTATACCCTAAGATTGTGAACCCTGGGATAGGAAAGATGCCCTATAAACAGGGCAATTACCGATAAAGATGCCCCCAGGTAAGGCAGCACTTTCTGATAAAAAAACGGGAAGCGGGAAAAGGAATAGATACTGCTTGCATGCACAGCGAAAACAGCCAAAAGGACAGAAAGAAGGAATATGGGATAACCCCAGAAAGTTTTCCTTTGGGCAGTGATTTTTTCTATCTTTTTTTTCTTTTTCTTTTCTGCTTTTTTCTTTTTCCCGGGCATGTTAACTCTCGATGCTGGCAAGAATTAAAACTGTATCATCACAGAAAAGTTTTTTCAAATCTTTTGGATATATAATTGTTTTCCTAAGGAGAAGTAAGGTCCTTTTTTCATTTTGAAGTTAATGAAGTATATCTTAAATCAAGCGCCCACCGATCTCTGATTAAACCTGCCAATAAAAAAGGCCTGAATCTCTTCAGGCCTTTTTAAAACCAGCTCAGTTTGTGTTTACTTTTTCACAGCAATATATTTGGTCTCATTTATCGGTTTCCTGAAAAGATCATTATCTGCTGCTTTGTACTCACCTTTGATTATAGCAAGATAAACTCCTGCACCGACCTTTCTACCTTTGAGATTGGCACCACTCCAGGAGAACACTACTGAATCTGGGGCATTTTGTACCTTGTTCTCATAGACCTTGTTTCCAAGCGGGTCATATATTGCAAGCTGGGTAGTTACCACTGTCGGCTCCCCGTTTTCCTTATCAGGCTTGATAGTGATCTTGATCGATTCGTTTGCCGATGGTTTGAACGGGTTGGGCCCAATGCTGAGCTTGGGTGGATAATACCTTGGCTTGATCTTTAATGGAACACGTAAATTAGTCTCGATTGCCTGCAGGTTACCAGGCTGATCCTGGAAAATGGATGGAACCATATTTACAGAATCACCAATCATGGGTACCATATCACCCTCAACCGACAGAATCTCATAAGTATAGATATTTCCCCATGAACCTGAAGTTAATTGCCTGAGTGTAAGAGAATAGCTGGTTCCATTTCTCCAGAATTTATAGGGCTGGTTCGATGCTACCATCGCCGTGACATTTTCTGAGAAGTAGACAATCAGTGTATCCGGAGCACTGTTTCCCTCTTGATCTTTTTCTCCAGGAGCAAGCAAAACCGAATCAGCAAGAACAGGCGCTGCCCTGTCTGCTACAGTACTGTTTTTCTCAATACCCGGGAAATTAGTAAAGGTAACAGTAGCATCCATGGGCCCTGATGTCTGATTGATTGTATGTTCTGGATATGTAAACTGGCCGATTACATTCACCTGAACAATTGAGTCTACATCAGCATCAGCATAGCTCAGCAAATCTCCACTCAGGACACCTTTGGTAGGATTTGCGGGAAGACCCCATCTCAGAGCGACTCCCAGGACACTGATATCTACAGCTTTATTGAAGCTGATAGTTACCCGGTCGACTATTCCATTAGCATCTACATCCTCGTAGTATGCACTGAGAATTTCCGGTGGAATGGCACTGACAGTTATCGGAACAGGACGGTTATCCGGATGTGCGGCATTACCGAACTGATCACTAATTGTGCCACCTGGCAGTATTTTCAGAGAATCACCACCTTCAGGAGAGTTTGCACCAGCATCAGCAACAACAAGTCTGATTGCGTTGTCTATCTTGACAGCACTAAGCACGTTCAGAGGAACCTGTGTTTGTCCCTGATGTTTGATCAGAAGAAGAGAGTTCTGACCGGCAAAAAGTGAGCTGGTAACCGATTCGGACAGAGTAATATAAAGGGTATCAGCTCCTGGACCATTACGCTCGATCAGATTAGCACTCATAAGAAGAGGTCCGACACTGTCGTATATGGCAAACGGGTATTCTCTCGATTCCGTTTCCAATTCTGGATTTTTCCAGTGTGCGATTCCCAGCCCCTGAGTGATGGCGCTGTAGGTGATTTCCTGGTCGAACTCCGGCTGAATAATGACAGAAATATGTGTAGAATCGAGCGGATCAGGTGTCTCGCTGTAATGCTCCCCCTTCTTGACCCATCTTGTATTTGCCTCATCAGCAGTGGGCCAGAAAAGCTGCATGGAGTCTGGAATGGATTTAGACTCCAGTGGCTCTTTGTAGAAAATCTCAAGGCGATTTACTCTCCCATAACCATTATCCGCAAAATAGGCTGCTCTGGCTATAGTAGCTTCGCAGTGCCGGAAAGTGATTCCACCTCTGGTTCCGGGAAGGAGAGAATAATCTCCGATTGCTGATACGTTTATATAACCATCGGGAACATTCCTTTGAATAGATTTTACCCAGATCACAGCCTGACCGGAAGTGAGTGCATATTGTGTGAGTCTGACAGTATCAAGCTCAGAAGGTGAAGAATAAGCCGCCAGTCCCGGTTTCAAATCTATAGCAAAAGCAGTGTTACGACCTGTAACAAGGCTGTCTTTACCCTGATCTGTAAGAACAATGGCCCTGATTGTTATAGGAACCCTTGTTCCGGAACATTCATCTATCATAACACTGGGATCAGGAGTAAGTGTGTCACTATAGTAAATTGTCAGCCTGTCACGTGCCTTCCCTACATACATTTTTGCTTTATCTGTTTCATTATTAATAACCAGTGTGGCAGTGATATCAACTGTGTCATACTGTCTGCCCTCCGGTCCAACTCCCACCTGAAATTTCACCATACCGGTTTCATCCGAAGTGGCAGAGACAGAGCCGACAACATTAATTTTTGAAGGGTCGGAAGTGGACAGTGTTACATCAGCAGGTTGAGTAACCTTATTGTCGTACTCATCGTAGATCTGAGCTGTAACAGGGACAACCGCTCCAGGGTTGACCTGACCTACTGTTCCTGAAGGAGGACTCTGGAACTTTACCTTTGCCGGATCACCCGGTAAAATCTTTATGGGATCTGAGCTCCCTCTGAATACCATTGAGATATTCTGGGACTGGTTAACAAATACTCCGGTTACAGATACCTCATCTGTACCCGACTCCGGTACTTTGGTGAAGATGGCATTGGTCGCGGATTCCAGATGTATGCTCGAAAGGGTAAATATTGTACCAGGTGCAGACAGCAGATCATATCCAGATGAAAGCGAAACCTCCACATCATTGATCGGGTTTGCAAAGGGTGCGCTCTCGCCAATTTTCTTCGGCACGATTTTCAGAATAACCGGTTGACCGGCTTTAACCTCTTTTAATTGCTGGGTCTGTGTAAGATTCCAGACCGTTACCTCAAAGGTGTATTGAATCTCCCTGTATGGCAGAAAACCAACACTGCTGGCAACCGGCTGGCCGGTTTCCTGTGAGATTCCCTCAATGATCAGTTCAAAAAAGCCATAAAGTTCATTGGCACCTCTGTCTGGAATTGTAAAATTGACGGAGTTGCTTCCCAGCGTAACCGGCTGCGGATCTACAGCAATGATACCAGATGCGGGTATTGGAACACCACCATTACCGAAAGCATCAGCCTGGAACTCAACATTCTTAATCCATCTGATATATTTGATCTGGGGATTAGTAATATTACCGGCGATACTGTAAACACTAAACCTCGTTTTTGCTGTTGTACCGGAGATCATCACCGGATCGATCGGCTTTATCAGAATTTCAGTCGTGGTTTGCCCGATCTGCGGTATAGCACCCAGGTCGGCTATCGAACCATCGATATCGTAAATTCCGGCGTCAGGCCACCCTTTATCCACAATGTACTTCTGCACATTTGAATTTTCCCAGTCCGGGGTGAGAAAAAGAGGATCATCCGGGTCCTCAGACCTGAACGGGGTCTCAAACCACCTGATATCAGCAGTGGTTGGGAATGGATCGTTTATTAATGCACCCGGTTGGACTGGTTGTGCAACCTGCAGTCCATTCATCAATTGCACATGGTACTGTCCCTCTTCCGGTTCTTTTTCCTGTGCTGCATATACACAGTTATGCATTCTGTTCTCAAATTCAGGACTAAGTTCAAACCAGGAATCAAACCCGCCCGGTTTGGAACTCCAGTAGGAGAAAGGTTTTGAATAGATATTGTTGAAGACCAGACACTGAAGTGCAGGGCGCCAGCCACCAACAAAGATCAGATAGTTTTTATAAAATGTGTTGTTATAGATCGCAACCGGGCTGAGTGAGTGGTCTTTAAAAGCGATTGCGCCTCCCGGCTGGTTTGAGCCTTCATCAGTCAGACCTTTGACATATGAAGCAAAAGCGGTAGTCTGGTGATGATTTTCATAGATAAGATTGTATCTGATAACTGAACCCAGATCCCAGGTGGATTCGAAGAAAATGCCGAATGAGTTGTTGTGTATACGGTTGTTCTCAATAAGGTGATTACCGGTTTTTCCAAATCCAGACATGGGAACTACAAGCTGAGGTTTGATATCTGCCGGGTTAGCGTTGGCATAGATGCCACCTTCGTTTCTGTCTTTAACAGCAATACCGAAATAAGCGTTACTGAGATCACAGTTACGGATTACAACATCACCTGCAATCCATAATGTTATAGCGGCATTTCCATGCTGAAGAGGCCATTTGCAATCCGGGGTTCCGCCTTCCGCAGCCCAGATTCCATTTGCACCGAAAACATACGGCCCTCCTCCGTCAACCGCAATACCATCGATGGTGATTCTGCGCGCCCGCATCACCCTGAAAGCACCATTCTGGTCAAATGTAATACTTTCCTCTTTTTTTGCTTCATCACAGGTGGTAGGCTGGATATTTTTAGTATCTTTGTGCCGGATAACCGGTTTTTTCAATGATTTGGGATTGGATGATCTGATAGTCAGTCCATTACAGGAGCTGTCAATTGTAATCTGCTCCTCGTAGGTGGCTAAATCCAGTATCTCCACTATGTCATCAGCACCACTTCCATCAGCACCTGCAGCATTTATAGCTTCCTGTACAGAGGTAAACGGTGCCTCACCCGGAACCTGAGAAACAGTGTAAACAGCCGCAAAGATAATCTGCGCGGCAAGAAATACCAGTGGCATAATTTTCCAGGCACTTCGATTCATAAAACCAGCTCCTTTAAAATTCTGAATACCTTTTGTCGATCTATATGTATGTAGATGGGTTATCTGCAAGCTTTAGTGACATCACATTTATAAACAGTTCAAATAATCCGTATTCTGGATACCTTGATTTACTCGATTAAAGAACCTTTAAATTTAAAATATTGAATAAGATTTTTATTTATTATTTGTATCTGAATTATTCCCGCAAGATTGAAGAAAATCCAGATACTAAGCTAATATAGTATATATTCCGGTAAATAAAATGTAAACTACCCCTCTTTATTCAACAGAAGAAAAACGAGGCGTTGTTTCAAAATATAACATTAAAAGTTCTATTCCGCATCTATCTCTTTAAATCTTTGTATGTAATCCCTTTAAATCAAGCCGGTTTATGCCATGGCATGGTGATTGCATATAAATGCTTGTGAATAGCGAATCAGAAAGGACCGGATATGGACAAGAACATGATCAGACCACCCGGCAATACCAGAAAAGATGTCATTCCTTTTCTGCAGGGGCGGCCGGAGAGAATGCTGCCCATAAATGAAGAGGATATCTTA
>JAAYIG010000235.1 GCA_012523595.1 Fibrobacter sp. | reverse complement strand
TTATGAATTGTATATCTTAAGGAGGAATTATGAATCGCAAAGGTTTTACACTGATTGAGCTGATGGTCGTTATTGTAATTATTGGTATCCTGGCAGCACTGGCAATCCCGAAATTTACCGATGCTTCAGCGAAGGCGAAGATGAGTGAAGCTCCGCCTGTTCTGGCAGCATTTGAAAATGCACAGTTTGCATGTATCGCCGAAACAGGAGATGTTGGTGGTGAAAAAGATATAGTTTTCAAAAGCGATAACACCAGCAAGTGGTGGAATTATACTTTTGGTAGTACTAATGGGGTTTTCGTTGCTACTGCCAAGAATAACATGGGAGACTTTAAAAAAGACAACTATCTTATGACAACCGTTACAAGCGATAATGGTGGAACAGTTAAACATACTTCCGATGTTGAAGACGTAGCCAACAAATACCTTCCTAATTTTAATGCTGAAGCGGCTAATTAAAACTATAATCAGCCAAGCTTATGGCCCCCCCTTTACGGGGGGCCTTTTTTATCAAGTCCTCAACAGCTCCAAAAACTGATTTAAAAAAGATCATTCCGCAACCGCTGCCTGAGCACGAAGAAGGTCATGGATTGTCAGTATTCCCACCGGTCTGGCCTCTTCCGAATCAGTGATTATCAGAAATCCATGAGGAGAGTTGATAAAGGTATCCGCGGCTTCTTTTACTGTGGAGTTGATCCCTGTGATACAGGCGCTGGAAACAGAGGGTTTTTCTCCACTTGACAATGCCAGTTCGATCGACTCCCTTGTAAGTAACCCGGCAACCCTGTTTTCTATGGTAAAGGGAAAACACCGGTAGGGTGTAGAGGACACTATCGATTTCAACTGGTCAGGATCAAGAGAATCAGCTATGACCGGATTGGGGTTCATGATATGGGAAACCGGGAGATTCTGCCAGCTTAAAAGATCTCTGGGCGGCTTTATCTTAATCAACTCATGTCCGTCCTGTAAAAGCAGAGCATCATAGAAGTTGTGTTTCAAGCCGGCCAGACGGGAAACGAGCTGGCAGATGAAAGCACTTATTATAAGACCCGGGACAATCTCAAACTGGTGGGTCATCTCGAATACAATCAGCGTTGAAGTCAATGGCGCCCTTATCAATGCTCCCAGACACGCGCTCATCCCTGCAGTTGACAGAATCAGAAAGTCGGAAGAGCTGATGGGAAGCCAGAAAGATGCCACACCGGACACAAACGCCCCGCTCATCCCGCCTATAAACAGAGATGGCGAAAAGATCCCTCCGCATCCGCCGAAACTGTAGCTTAAAATTGTCGCCGCAAGTTTTCCCACCAGCAGTATCCCTGCTATCCACCACACGATTCCGTTTGCAAGTGAATCAGAAAGATCGCCATAACCCAGTCCGAAAATTCCTATCTTGCCGGTGGAGAGAAAAACCGATATTCCAATTATCCAGGTGAAAAATCCGCCAATGCAGGGGTTGAGCCATTTTGGAAAGAACCCCGGACTGGACTTACGCAGCCCCTGGCGTATGCTGAGAGTTGTTTTCTGAAATATCACAGCGAGTAAAGATGCAATGATGGCGACAACAGGAATAAGCAGGTAATTAAACCAGGTATCACTTTCAACATGCGGGAGAGAAAATGCGGGCTGTTTACCGATCATGGCATAGACAGTCAGCGCACCAAAAAGAGAGGCAATTAATACACGCCCAAGATAGCGGGTGTTCAGATCATTTATGAGTTCCTCAATGCAGAAAGTTATTGCCGCAAGAGGGGTGTTGAAAGCTGCCGCGAGTCCGGCAGAGGCACCGATAGCTGTCGCTGCCCGTCGCTGGCGCTTTGCCGTCCCGGTAAGTCCGGAGAGCCATGATGCTATCCCGCTGCCGAGAAATACTGTCGGACCCTCTCTTCCGAGGCTGAAACCTCCGCCAATACTGACTATCCCGGCGATAAATTTTACTACCACAGCTTTAAACGGAATGTACCCAAGCTCTTTCCAGTACGCTGCTTTTGCCTGGGGAATGCCGCTTCCTGCTGCATCAGGGACCACCTTCAGGAGAAAAGACACTATTAAAGAGGAGACCATGATAAAAACAAAGCTCAGGATTAAAAAAGTCACAGTGGAAGAGGAGCAAATCCTGATATAAAGTACTTTATACAGGGCATTTGAAAGGAGCATGAAAAGCACTGCACCGGATGCGGCTGCAAGGCTCAGGAGTGTGGTCTGAACAGTTGTCCTTATGTTTTCTGGTAATCCGGAAATAAGACCAAGACTGCTTTTAAGGCTTTCTTTAAAGAAATTCATTTTGATTCGGTTTGGATCGGCAGGACCTGCTAAGGGAGAAATGGAAGTAAATAATCGAATTTTTACGGTACAAAAATACTTTCTGATTTTATTATCTTCCAGTTACTTATCATTTATTAAAAAGCATTGGTGCTTTTTAGCTCTGAAAGTGTAATTAGCTGCACAGGTTGAAGGCCTTGGGGGAGAAAAGAGAGATATCCGGATAAATTCAACTATTTTATTGGGATCTAAATCGTATATATAAGAAAGGGAATTATCCAGTCCTTTCAGGGCTGTTTTGGATGGATGTGTGATGAGGGGTAAAAAGGTTTCGATACCGATACCGATGCCGAGCAGAGGGATATGCAGTTTACTTTTGGTTGCAGGGAAACAGGAAAAACATGCTGAAAAGGCTCGATCAGATTCTGGCCAACTGCGGCTACGCAACCCGCAGTGAGGCCAAAAAACTGATAAAAAAGGGATCGGTTAAAGTAAACGGGAGTGTGATAAAAGATCCCTCTTTCAAGGCGGAACCGAAAACTGTGCTGTTTAAGGATGAACCGCTGGATTTTCCAGAGGGACTCCTAGTCATGTTCAATAAACCATCAGGATATGTCTGCTCCCATGACTCAGGCGAGGGGCCCCGTATCTATGATCTACTTCCGGAAATCTGGCTTTACCGCAATCCGATTGTGTCAAGTATCGGGAGACTTGACAAGGATGCAACCGGACTGATTCTTCTCACAGATATCACTGAGCTTATCCATGATTTTACCTCACCGAAACGGCACGTTGAAAAGACATACCGGGTGACAGTTGAATTACCGATCGATGAGAAAACAGCAGATATTTTTTCATCCGGACAACTGATCCTCAAAGGCGAGGAAACGCCCTGTCTTCCGGCCAGGCTCGAGATTATAGATGACCTCACGGCTGATCTCACAATCACCGAAGGCAGATATCATCAGGTAAAGAGGATGTTCGAGGCGGTCTCAAACCATGTTGTCTCACTTCACAGGTGGCGTTTCGGGCCCTTTACACTGGGGGATCTTGGTGAGGGATGCTGGATAGAGGCCAATTATCCTTCAGTTTAACCTCTGTTAAGCATCTTTCGGACATACTCCAGAAGCTGATTATAGTCTGATTTGGAAACGATAGCATCAGCCCCGGCAGAGAGAGCAGATTGTTTATAAATTTCGATTTCATGGCCTGTTACTACAAGGATACTTGCCGCTTTACTTTGCGGCTTTATTCTCCTTATAAGCTCGATTCCATCCATGCCCGGAAGTGAAATATCAACCAGAATGAGGTTGGGATCAAATGAGGGGATCTCTATAAGCGCTTCTTCCGCTGTTTCGCTTTCGCCAAAAGATTCAATCTGAGGAAAATTTTTCTTCAACAGACGCTTGAGAATAAATCTCATATCAGCATTATCTTCAACTATATAAGTTTTCATCCAAATGCCTCAGCAATTCTCGTTTGGAATGATCAGGATGCATGTTGTGCCCTTGCCGATTGCACTGTTTACTATAAGCTGACCACCGAAAAAGCCCAACCTCTCCCTGATGCTGAACAAACCAAGTTTCGACTCTGACCTGTCTTTTCTGAGTGTTTCCTCTGTATCAAACCCCCTGCCATTGTCACTTACTTTTATTTCCAGTTTTTTGTCTTCACATTTCACATCAAGCTCAGCTTCCAGCACACCTGAATGCTGAACCACATTGGCAAGCAATTCCCGAACCATCTGTGTCAGCATAAGCTGTGTTTCACCTTTTATCAGTTTTACAGCACCACTTATGCTGAACTGTACATTCAACCCGTAACCAGTCCGCATATAGTTAATCAGCCAATCTAATGCGGTATCGAGACCCTGGGATGGCAGGATGGGAGGGTTTAGCTCTATGGAAAGAGATCTGGTTGTGTTAAGCGCCTTGTCGAGAATCGAGAGGCTTTGTTCAACATCCTCATTCTCCTCACACCTTCCTTCCTGGGCATGACCTCTTACATGTTCTGAAATAAGCATTCTTGCTCCGAAGAGAAGCTGCTGGAGATTTTCGTGAAGAATGTAGGAGAAGCGCTTTCTTTCCCGTTGCTCAGCCAGAGTCAATGCTTTGGAGAGTGCGCGGACCTGCTCTGTTCTTTTTGCAACAAGGTTCTCAAGATCCTGGTTCAATGCCTTCAACTGATTTTCACTTTTTTCCTGAGCAAGCTGAGCCTCCTTGCTGATATCGATGTTTGTGGCTGCCCCGTACCACTTTATTATCTCTCCCTTCTCATTGCGTACCGGGATGCCCCTGGAAAGATACCAGTGAAATGTGCCGTCGGCATGTCTGATCCTGTGCTCGATCTGGTAAATACTTCCAGTCTCCACCGAGTGTCTCCATGCCTCCACTGTTGCCTGGGCATCATCCTCGTGTATTACAGGCTCCCATCTCCATACCCCATCCAGGCCTGGAGATATCCCGCCAAAATCCCTGTATTTCTCATTGTAATAATCCACTGTGCCGTCAGGATTGGCTGTCCATACAAGCTGAGGCATTGAGTTTGCCAGATCCCTGAAACGCTTCTCACTCTCCCGGAGTTTTTGCTCAGCCAATCTCTGCCCGGTGATATCGGTGTTTGTTCCAAACCATCTGATAACCTTACCCTGGCTGTTTTTTATTGGTACTGCCCTGGAGAGAAACCATCTGTACTGGCCATTTTTCCCTCTCAGGGGAAAGGTATCTTCCCAGAAAATTCCCTTTTTAATACAGTTTGTTATCCGTTCAGAGACTCTCTGGATATGATCGGGATGGTTAAATTTCATCCATCCCCATCCCTTTACTTCATCAAATGTGGTCCCGGAATAGTCGTACCATCGTTTGTTGAACCATACAATCTCTCCATTATGATCGGCCATCCAGGCAAACTGCGACATGTTATCAGCCAGATTCCGGAACTTTTCCTCGCTTTCGCGGAGGGCTCTTTCCGATTCAACCGCAGCGGTAACATCCTGCCACGCGATAGATAATTTACCGTTGAGATTCGAAACTCTTACGTTGAGAATGACACCTTTGCGGTAAATGCCGAAAGGCGCACTTACCGGGTAAGAATTAAAGGATACAGGTTCTCCGGTTTTAAGAACATTCTCAATCTGAGGCATACTGTTTTTCCTGACATCAAAAGGGAACAGGTCGTTTACACTGCGTCCAATCATTTCATTATACTGCATTCCGGCAAGCCGCAGAGCGACTTTATTTACATATTCAAACCGGAAATCCACCAGACGTCCTTCTTTGTCGTAAATGGGATCCAGAATCGCATATGCATCGAGAAGATTGTCAACTGCACTCCGGAAGCGATCTTCGTTTTTCTTTATCTGCATCTCCCTGTCTTTCAGGATTGCGGCCATGGTATTGGTATCCCTGATCAGGTTGTTGAATTCATTGAGGCCGGTGGAGGGTTCGATGGCACCGAATTCTCCTCTGGAAACATTCTGTACATGATGTTCTACTAAAGCAAGTGAACTGGAGATGGATCTTACAGTATGTATGGCGGTAAACAACGCCACACCGGCTATTACAGCCGAAAAAACGAGGATGAGGAGCAGGGGAAAAAAGATGGGTCTGAAGAATTTTGCCTGCGATTCTGCACATCCTGCTACCCATCCAAAACCCGCTATCGGCACCCTGACGCCGATTCTCCGGCTGTCCTCCTCTACCGGAGCGCTGAAAAAGCCGGTAGCGGTTTTTCCTTGAAGAGCCTGGGAAAGGAGGCGGTCTCTGTCTTTCCAGACCATAGCCGAATCCAATGGGATATAAATATTCTGGTTTGTAAATACAAGGGTTCCCTTGCTGTCAAAAAGAGTCATATAGCTGCCTGGTTCTCTTTCGATTGACAAAGCCAGTTCACCCATACTGTCGGCCTGAACAGATGCAGTAACTGCAAAGTCAAGCTTACCCTCGGCTGTGCTGAAACCTCTTGCAATTATGAAACCGGCGATATTTTCCGTCCTGAACAGGAGAAAATCACTGACAGCAGTTGAATCTCCAGTTTTAAGCTTCTGGAAATACTCACGATCTGCCACATTGGTTCCAATCAACTCCGGGCGGCTGCTGAGGGTGATCTCGCCGGTGGAGTCTACGACCGAGAAGAGCCGTACTGATCTGTACAGGTCCTGGTTTTTCTGCAGAAATCTTACGGCCTCATCGCTTGTATATGGATGCAGCCCTGAGAGGGCATTTCCGATGGAACTCTCCTGGCGGAGCACATCCAGTACAAATGTCTCAAATGTGAGGCCGATGGAATGGGCGAATTCAATGCTGGAATTTATGCCTGAACTATACCGGTTTTGATACCATAGTGCTGCAATAAGGATTTCCAGCACAATCATGACCGAGACAATAGCTGCAACCAGTATCAGGAGCCGTGAACGGAGGGATGTTTCGTTTCTGCTCATGTTATATAAGGAAAAAGCATCTGTTGATCCGGGTAATCCGCGTTATGATAAATATTAGAGGGATGCAAAAAGGGTGCCTTGATCAGGATGACAGGCTATGATTTAAAACAGATTTCTTCCCGATTATTCGCCTAAATGACAAACGCGAATATTGTGAATGCTGTCAGTCAGGGCAGCTTCATGGTACCGGGCATAATCCGGACATTGTAACCTCAATCCGGTAATTCCATGCTAACACGGCAGGTCTAAAACAGCCCGTTCAGAACAGAAGCTTATTCTGAACATCTCTGGTTGCATCATATAATCCAGTCATTTATAATTTCAATATGGGATCTGTGTACCTCTCCAGACAGCTTTTAATGAGAGCACTCTGTTGTGCATCATTTGCTCTCTATTGCACTGACCAAGTTAACAGTACAATACCTACTATCAATGACCCCAACCAGGGTCCCCCGGCTGGAAATCCCGATGGAAACAGTCCTGTACCTGCGGGGGCGGGGCTGGAGGATGTTTCATCACCTGACCATGTTATCGGAGACGGGACACCGGGGAGTTGTACCGGGGAGGCGTTTATCGATGCGGTTGCAAAAGGGGGGACAATAGTTTTTAATTGCGGACCGGAACCGGTGACCATTACTCTCAACAGGCCGGCAAAGGTTTTCAATGATGCCAATCCTGATATTGTAATAGATGGTGGAGGGCTTGTGACACTGAGCGGAGGAGCCAAGACACGGATCCTGTACATGAACACCTGTGATCCTGATCAGCACTGGACTACATCACACTGCCAGAACCAGGATCATCCACGCCTCACAGTACAGAATCTTACCTTCAGCGATGGTAACGCGGTCAATATCTCAAATGAGAATGAATTGGGGGGCGGTGGAGCTATCTGGGCAAGGGGAGGCCGGCTCAAAATTGTCAATTGCCGTTTTTTTAACAACCATTGTGCCTACACCGGTCCAGATGTCGGCGGGGCAGCGGTGAGAGTATTCAGCCAGTACAACGGATTACCGGTGTATGTTGTCAACAGCACATTCGGAGGGGCTGAGGGATTCGGAAATGTGGGTTCAAACGGCGGGGGAATAAGCAGTATCGGTGTATCATGGACTATCATAAATTGTCTCTTTTCTTATAACCGTGCAAC
>JAAYIG010000234.1 GCA_012523595.1 Fibrobacter sp. | reverse complement strand
AATCACACTCTCATTTCAGCAAAGGAGACATATGCTTGACCTGTTGAGAAAATCGATCTATGCGGCTGTAGGGCTTGCCATGGTGACCAGGGAAGCTGCCGAAGAGATAGGCAGGAAAATCGTTATGGAAGCAAAGATGTCGGAGATAGAGGGGAAGAGGTTTATCGATGAACTGATGAAAAGAACAGATGAGGCCAGAAGTTCGCTCGAAAAGCTGGTCAATGAGAAAATCGAATCAGCCCTTAAAAAACTGAATATCCCTTCCAGGGCGGAATTACAGGATATTCAATGCCGTTTGAGCAAACTTGAGAAGCAGGAGAATAAGTGATAAGCTTTGGACGTCACAAGGGAATCCATTACCGCCATATCGGAAGGTATGGTGAAATAGGATCTGTTCTGGTCAAGTACGGTTTCGGGGATCTTCTATCAAGAGTCAACATCGAGCGTTACATCAGCGCAGGAACAAGAATATTAAGAGTAAAGAAAAACAAAAAGATAGAGGAGATCTCAAGATGGGACCGGATCAGAATGGCTCTGGAAGAACTTGGGCCTACATTTATCAAACTGGGACAGTTTGCGAGCAACCGCCCCGATATCCTTCCGGCAGATCTTATCACTGCCCTGGAAAAACTTCAGGACTCAGTTCCCCCCTTCTCTGAAACCGATGCACTGAAAACCATAGAGGAGGAGCTTGGAAAACCGGTCAGTGAAATTTTCTGCACTTTTAACGAGACACCGTTTGCGTCAGCCTCAATCGCACAGGTCCACAAGGCGACTCTGAAAAACGGCCAGGAGGTGGCTGTCAAGGTGCAGAGGCCGCGCATAAGTGAGCAGATCGTCACCGATATAGAAATCATGTATCATCTGGCATCGCTACTTGAAAAGCATGTGCAGGGGATGGATGTTTTCAATCCGATACAGCTTGTGGATGAATTTGCGGGTGCTATACGCAAAGAACTTGACTTTCACATAGAGGCTCTTCATATCGACCACTTTGCCTGCAATTTCAAGGGAGATCCCTATATTTATATTCCGGAGGTGTATCACAATTTAACCACAAGAAAGGTAATTACAACTGAGTTTATCCATGGAATAAAAATCACCAATGTGAATGAATTGAGGGAGGCCGGTATTGATCCCAGGGAAACCGCCAGCAGGGGGGCATCGCTGGTGCTTAAACAGATCTTCGTTCACGGATTCTTCCATGCTGATCCCCACGCCGGTAATCTGCTTGTCAAAGAGGGAAACATAATCTGTTTTCTGGATCTGGGTATGACCGGTATCTTAACACCTACATCACGGGAATGGCTTGGCTCATTGATAGTGGGTGTTGCCAATCGTGATCCTCAGCGCATAGTAAAGACTCTCTATGATATGTCAAATCATAGAATAGAGAACAGGACAGATCTGGAGTACGAGATCACCGAACTTATTCAGGAGTATGCGTCCCGGCCTCTTTCGATGATCAATATCGGAGATGTTCTCAACAGGCTCTCAAGGCTTCTTGTGGTGCACAGGCTGCGGGTGATACCCGGCTTTTACCTGCTTGTAAAAGCCATGGTTACAATGGAAGGAATCGGATACAAGCTTGATCCCGATTTCAACATGATGGAGCATCTTGAACCTTTTGCCCGGAAGCTGGTTCAGGAGCAGTTTGGTTTAGCAAATCTGGCTCACGAGGGAGCTGACACATTGCAGGATATCTTTTTTCTGATAAGGGATCTGCCATCAGAAGCCAGAGATATTCTCCAGTTAATGAAAGCCGGAAAGGCGAGATTTGAGTTTGAGCACAGAGGACTTGATCCGCTTATAAGAAAATTCGATACAATGATAAACCGATTGGTTTATGGTCTTGTACTGGCATCACTCATTGTGGGCTCATCAATAGTTGTGCTCTCAAATGTACCACCCTCTTTTTACGGTCTGCCTGTCATAGGGCTGGCGGGCTTTTTGATTGCTGCTTTTATGGGATTTGGACTGCTTATTTCTATTCGAAAGCAGGAAAAAATGTAAAATCCCTCTCTTCCCTTTACGATCCTTTCTTTTGTATTTTTTTTCTTGTTTTTGCACATCATTCTAAACATCTTTGCATCTACTTTACCCCACTCGGCTGGTAAGAAAGTTCTTTGGTGCGGTAAAAGCATCTTCTATTTTGTTCCTTACACCTTTTTCGGGTTTGTTGGCTTTTTTCTCATCAGTTTTCAAAGGAGCTATTTGTGGCAAAGTTACATGGTAAGGCAGTTGTCGCTCAGGGGGGCGGCCCGACCGCGGTAATTAACCAGAGTCTGGTTGGAGTTGTTCTGGAATCGCGGAAATTTGATAATATTGAGAATATTTACGGCGCCATCCATGGTGTACGAGGCATTGTTAACGAGGATTTCCTTGATCTTACACAGGCTACGACACATAATCTTGAAATGGTTGCCCGTACTCCATCCTCAGGGATGCTCTCTACGCGTGACAAACCTGATGAAGAATACTGTAAGAAAATATTCGATGTGCTGAAAGCTCACGATGTGCGTTACTTTTATTATTGTGGTGGGAACGATTCAGCGGATACCTGCCGTATTGTCAACGAAAATGCCCAGAAGGCAGGGTATGAGCTCAGAGTGGTACACATTCCAAAAACAATTGATAATGACCTTCTGGTTACAGACCACTGTCCCGGTTTCGGTTCTGCAGGTCTTTTTGTGAGCCAGGCATTTGCCGGAATCAACCTCGACAACAGGAGTATTCCGGGTATCTATATCGGTGTGATTATGGGCAGAAACGCAGGATTTCTCACTGCGACGAGCATTTTCGCCAAAAAATTCCCCGATGATGGACCTCATCTGATATATATGCCTGAAGTTGCCTTTGACAAAGAAAAATTCCTGGCTGATGTGGATCGTATCTATAAAGAGAACGGCCGTTGTGTAATCGCCGTGTCTGAGGGTATCTGTGATGTCAACAAAGAGCCGATTATAACCGCTCTTACAAAGAACATGGAAAAAGATGCCCACGGGAATGTACAGCTCTCAGGCACAGGTGCACTGGGTGATGCTCTGGCAGACCTCATTAAAACAGAATTGAAGATAAAACGGGTGAGAACCGACACTTTCGGATATCTTCAGAGAAGTTACCTGGGTACCGTTTCCCAGATCGATGCCAATGAGGCGCGTGAAGTGGGAGAGAAAGCTGTTCAGTTTTCTGTTTGGAACAATGTCGATGGTAGCGTGGCTATCAAACGTACGGGTGATTATTCTGTGGAGTATTTCCTTACTCCTCTCAAGACTGTTGCCCGCAATACAAAGTCGATGCCGCCTGAATTCATCGATGCCAAGAATTCAACTGTTACAACGGCCTTTAAAAATTACGCCCGGCCGCTTATCGGGGCGATGCCGCAGTATGATAGGATTTCCGCTCCAAGGGTGGAAAAAATCCTTAACAGATGTTAAGTTCTTCATACCGGTTGCCTGCCCTTCCGGGCAGGCAGCCGGAAAATCATGGGGGAGGATAAAATTTGAGTTTTTTTGAACAACTGCACAGAAGTATAGTCGATCCTCCCTTTTACAAAGAAATTCTTGCAGCAAGCAAGGGATTCATCGTCCGCTTTTTATTGCAGCTTCTTCTCCTTACAGCTTTTCTGACCAGTGTCTCTCAGGTTTATTATATGATAGATGAGCAGAGGGGTATTACAAAACGCCTTGAGGCTGCCTTTCCGGGCACTGAAATTGTAGATGGCAAGCTGCTGACCAGTCTGCCTACTCCCTATGTGCCTCCGGCATATCTTATTCTGCCTGTATTGGATCTTTTGTTCGGTGTTCCCAGTGTCTTTGATAACGATACTGACTCCATGCTGATTCTCGATACTTCTGCAGTTTCCGGATACTCTATGAAGGTACCTGCAATCGTTATGAAATCAGAAAACATGATCGTTTTTCTCAACGCTGAAACATCAGTAAGTGTTCCCTACAAGCAGGTTCTTCTGGGTAATAACAATCTTAAATTTACATCAGAACATATCAAAGCTTTTATTCTGAAAAATCTGTTCGGTTTCTTGATATTGTGTTTTTTTTCTAATCTCGCGCAGAGCACATTTATGCTTGTTTTCAGTATCTCGTTTCTGGCAATAGCTGCATATCTTTTCAGGGTTGAGCGTGAGCGTGGAATAGGGCATTACATCAGGGCTGCCTGCTTTGCAGTTTCACCGATTTGTGTTGGAAGTATTATGATCGGATTATCCGGAGTAAAACTGTACTGGACATGGCATATTCTTATCTTTATTTCTACCATTGTCATGTTCAGGGCGGTAGTGGCAACAGGGAACAATTCAAACAAATCTGGAGATTTGTTATGACTCTTGATATTGAGCAGAAAAAAGGAGACAGTGATCGTCTTGATGGTCGGGTGATTGTTTATGCGCTGATTGATATTGACCCATCTGATCTTGCATCGATGAAGCATCCGATAGCCTCGATGATTCACAATGGGCTACTCGTAGCTCAGGGGAATTTTAAAGAGCAGAGCAGTCTAAAAGATTTTCTCAAATCAGAGATGGGGGTATCTTTAGAGGAGGGGCTTGGAGAGGGACTGGCGGAGCTGCTTGAGAGAATGGATGGGATCGAGTCTGCACTTGACCCTCAGAAATTAAAGGAACGTCTCGAGAATATGGGTGAGATGGAGGAGTTTATTCCTACTCCGGCCAAAATTGTGCCTTTTCACTCCGAGGAAGAGATCCTGCGCCAGGAAGGGGATATTTTCTTTATTGGAGTCTTTAAGAACATAGGCAATGCGGTATTAGGGGTCAATGCACTTCCGATCCTGTATCAGGCTCGTTTTCGTGAGCAGGAGCATCAGAAAGTCAGAAATGAGATAGAGATGCTTATTTCACAGATCGAACGTAACGAGACTATTACACCCACCGTGATGACACCTGGAGTGAATGTCGAGGAGAAACTGCTCAAGGAATTTATCCCTAACCTTCTTTACAGTCGCAAAGAACCGCAAACATTTCAGCCTGTGGAGAACCTTTTTCGCAATTTTATGGATGGATATCCATACAGAGATGATGTAGAGGCGATTATCGATCTGGTAAAAAGTCAGGGTGAACTTACATCGACTGATTACAAATTGCTGGAACTTTATGCAAAAAAAATTGCCGCAGTGAGAAAAGAAGATTTCAATGGAGCAGACATTTTAAACAAAGAGATTCAGCAACTGCGAGGTGAATAATTTCAAAAAGTGCTTCCCGGCTCTTCAGAAGCTTCATGATCACAATTTTTTTCTAGACACAGAACTGTTTCCGGAATATAGATTTTTTTGCCTGTGTGGTGGTCCTTTACGCATTTTTATAAAGTACCAGCATAAGCAGGTCAGGGGCGGGATGTTGTGATAAAGAATCCAAACGATATAGTGGACAGGCTGATCTCTGATTATTTAAAGATAACAGGGGATGGCCTTATCAGTGCTGTACTGTTTGGAAGCGCAGTTTCACATGAGTATCATCCCGGAAAATCTGAAATAAGTACAATATTTATCTTTAATGGCATTCCGGTTGAAAAAATCGAGGCCTGTGCTGGTGTTTACCGGAAATGGCAGAGAAGGGGTGTTGAAGTTACTTATTTTATGAATCGGGATGGTATCGGAATGCTGCTTGATGCCTCACCTGTTCAGTTTCTGGATATTCAAAGCAATTATCGCATACTGTTTGGAGAGGATCTCCTGGGAGAGGTAAAGGTCGAAAAGGAACTGCTCGGCATACAATGCAGCAGAGAGCTTAAGAATCTCTTTCTGCATTTAAATGCAGATTACCTGGCTGTCAGCGGAAAGTCGGATAAGACAGAAAAACTTCTCAGGAATTCTGTGCTGCAGCTTATCCCTGTGTTTAAAGCTCTCCTAGTCATAAACGATCGTAAAATCCCAAACACCAGTTCCGAAGCGATTGCTTCTGTTGAGGACCTTTATGGCCTGGGAGCTTCGGTATTTTCCGATATCCTTTACAATTTGAAAAATTTCAGCAAAAATCACTGTGAACTGTTACAACGATTTACTAATACATTAAACTTGTTAATCAGACAGAATGAAAATATAAAGGGGACCGGAACGGTACCGGTTTAACAAAGTTGAGTGAGAGAATAATCATGGATCATGAAATATTGCTTCTTGCCCGGATAGTCGAGCACGCAACAGTTGGTATAGTGCTTCTGAAGGCTGATGGGGTTGTGCACTATGCCAACCTGTTGGCACAGCAGATGTTAGGTTGTCATCGTGAGGATCTGATTGGGAAACCTCTGACAGAGTATGTATCTGAGATGAGCGGTGAAGTGTCATGGGAAGAACTCCTGAAGAGAATTCTGAATGACAAGCAGGGACAGGCGAGAGTTCTTCTGCAGTCCGGGAAAAGAGAAACAATTATATGTAAACTGGATTATTTCCATGTTGACATTAACGGAAATCAGCAGGAGCATATTGCTTTAATTTTCAGGGATATCACTTCTGACCTGCGGTTGGCTGAGCAGTTGGAAAAGAAGAACCTGGAGACCGCAAAGATGAACTCTGAGCTTATTCGCTCCAACTCAGAGCTCAAGAGAGTGTCTGAACTGAAGTCCAATTTTCTCAGTATCGCTTCACATGAGCTGAAAACTCCACTGACCTCAATAAAAGGGTATTCCGATATTATCATTGACAATATGCAGGACAAGCTGGACAGTGGTATTTACCGGATGGTGGAGAGTATAAACCGCGCAGCAGACAGACTTCATAAGGTGGTAAACAATATTCTCGATGTTACCCGGATAGAGCAGAAACGGCTGAGGCTTAAACCGGAGATGCTGGAATTGGGGACGGTAGCAAAGGATTGCATTGAGGAACTCTCACAGTTCTCTATAAAACGCAGTATAGTTTTCAATTGCGATTTTCCTGAGTCGCTTCCCCATTTTTACGGGGACCGGATGCGCATGCAGCAGGTATTTACAAATCTCTTCAGTAATGCCATAAAGTACTCTCCTGACGGCTCAGCTGTAGAGGTGAGAATGTTCGTGGAAAACCATGACAGCTTCCATGTCATAGTTAAAGATCACGGAATCGGAATAGACAAAAGCGAGCAGAAAAACATTTTCGATCCCTTCTATGAGGTAGGCAGCGCCAACAGGCACAGTACCGATTATGCAAAGTTCATGGGGGGGGGGACAGGTCTGGGATTATCTATCGTGAAGGGTATAATCGACCGTCACGGGGGCAGGATTTGGGTTGAAAGTGAAGGTGTCAAAGAGAACTCATTCCCGGGCAGCGCATTTCATATCATCCTTCCCATGCAATCGGAGATAAGCTGGGATGATGATGAGACAAAGGCGATTATTCTGGACCGGGTTGAGAACACCGTGGTCGAGATCGATGACAAGACTGACCGCAAACCCACAATTCTCTTTATAGATAGTGATCGAGAGGCTGTCGAGATTGCCAGAATGGTTCTGGAGAATGCTTTTGAGATTTTTGTAGCAGAAACCGGTGAAGAAGGACTGAGGCTTGCTTTCCAGCATTATCCCTCGGTTATTCTTATGGACTCTTATCTTCCTGGCCTTGATGGGTATCGTATATGCCGTATCCTGCGGTCACAGGAGGAAACGCGCGAGACCCCGATAGCCTTCTTCTCTGCTGGCACTCAGAACGATGAAATTCAGATGTGCTTTGCAAACGGTGCGGATGATTTCATAGTGAAACCGTTTAACGGGAGAGAACTGGTGGATAAGATCTGGCGTCTGCTGATGAAGAAAAAGGAAGAGGCGACTTTTAAATAAGAGTCTCAGGGGGACTTTTCTTTTTCATCTTATAGAACGTCTGTTTTAGAACAGGTAATGCCCTGTCGCACAAGCAGGAAGGGATAAAAAAAAAGCAAAACTTTCGTTTTGCCTTTTTTTATTCCGAATTAATTTTGTAAACTACTTGACCTGACGCTCAACAGTTTCCTTGTCTACATTTTCCCTGAGAGCATCTTTGAATGAACGGTCCAGGTTGATGGGGTCCGCATTGGGATCATCGGTATCAATAATGTACACCGGAGTGGGGTTGTCGAGATACCCGATAACTTCTGCATTATCGAACACGAATGTTTTGCTTTTTCCAACTGTAACTACGAGCCTTTTTTCAACCCAGCCAACCTGGCCCGTTGCTGATTTGATTTTGTAGTGACGGGCTTTTGTCTCAAGGATCTGAAGACGATCCTGGGTACCGACAGAAAAAATGGGCTCCTCATAAACCTCACGGATTTCGTTCTTATAAACACCAGTACCCTCTTTGGTAGGTTGTACGTATTTTTCTGGTGCAGCAAAGACGGATGCGGCGAATGCCAGGATCACTGCCCACTTACTTAAACGCATAAAAATGCTCCTTTTTACTATTTTGTCGACATTAGAGACACTACTATACTTATAGTATAATAAATTATGTTTGTGAAAGCAATATGTTACCAAAAATTCGAATCTTCTATTCATTTGTGGTTTGCGACCATATTCTGGTTTACTTTTTTTCCTTATAACTGAAATCCATCTCTTTTACAGCCCTGGTTTCATCCAAACGGCCCACAGGAGTAGAAAGAGGTGCCTGTTTCAATTTTTCAGGGTTACTGACGGACTGTTCTGCTATCTCTTTCATAGCTCCGATAAACTCATCCAGTGTCTCCTTGCCCTCTGTCTCCGTAGGCTCAATCATCATAGCCTCCTTAACAATGAGCGGAAAATAGATGGTCATTGGGTGGAATCCCCGGTCGATCAGAGCCTTTGCAATATCGATGGCATGCACGCCGTTCTCAAGTTGCTTCTTTGCACTCAACACACATTCATGCATACAGGTGCGCAGGTGAGGAATGTGATAACTCTCCTTTAGAGAATGCATCACATAGTTCGCATTGAGAACCGCGTTTTCACTCGCCCTTTTCAACCCATCACCACCCAAAAGCAGAATGTATGTGTAAGCCTTGAGACATACCGCGAAATTTCCGTAAAAAGGAGCTATGTAACCAATGGATTGAGGATAATCGTAACTCAATGCATAGGTGTCATCACTTCTTCTTATGATACGTGAAACCGGCAAAAATTGTTCCAGATCTTTTCTGACTCCAACCGGTCCCGATCCTGGTCCGCCACCTCCGTGAGGTGTGGCAAAGGTCTTATGAAGGTTAACATGCATCACATCAAAATGAGCATCACCAGGCCGGAATTTTCCCATAATGGCGTTAAGATTCGCCCCATCGTAATAAAGCAGGGCATCATGTTTGTGGGCAATCTCTGATACTTTCTCTATCTGCGAGTTGAAAAGCCCAAGAGTATTCGGGTTAGTGAGCATGATTGCTGCTGTTTTTTCAGATATTGCCGATTCCAGCGCTTCAATATCCAGAATTCCATTCTCACCCGTGGGAATAGACCTGACCTGAAATCCTGCTGTTGCTGCACTTGACGGGTTAGTCCCATGCGCTTCATCGGGAATAAGGACCTCAGTTTTATGGTTTCCTTTATATCGATGATATGCCGCGATAAGCATCATACCTGTAAGCTCTCCATTGGCACCAGCCATCGGCTGCAGCGTGAAAGCATCCATCCCGGTGATTTCACAAAGCAACTGTTCCAGATCATAGAGAACCGATAGGGCGCCCTGAGTAAGCATCTCTCCCCCTGGAAGCTGTGCGAGAAGAGGATGAAGAGAGCTGAAACCCTCTATTGATGCGATTTTTTCGCAGATCTTGGGATTGTACTTCATCGTACAGGAACCAAGAGGGTAAAAAGAGTTATCCACCCCGAAATTTTTCCTGGAAAGTTCGGTGAAATGCCTTACAACCTGAAGCTCGGAAAGTTCACATAGATTCGCATCCTGTCCGCGCCGATAATTAGAGGGAATTTCATAATGAACCGGGACATCACTGGCCGGAAGGTTTACTCCCTTTCTTCCCTTTACAGATTTTTCGAAAATTAACGACATAATACTTCCTCCAGTGCATCCGAAAATCTGCTGATCTCCTGTTCTGTCCGTTTCTCTGTGACAGCAATGAGAAGGTGGTTTTCCATCCCGGGATAGTATCTCCCCAGAGGGAAACCAGCGGCAAAACCATGCCCGATCATCTTTTCGACGCACTCTTCGGCATTGATCGGAAGTTTAACTGTAAACTCATTGAATATTGGTGAGGAATCCATAACAGAAACCCCGGGGATCTTTTTAATCTTTTCCATGGCATAATGTGCCTTGTCAATACAGAGCGAGGCCACATCTTTCAGTCCCTCTTTACCCATTAGGCTCAGATAGATATGTGCCCTCAAAGCACAGAGTGCCTCGTTGGAGCAGATATTGGAAGTCGCCTTCTCCCGGCGTATGTGCTGCTCTCTTGCCTGTAAAGAGAGGACAAATCCTTTCTGACCCCTGGAATCTACCGTAGCCGCCACCATCCTTCCAGGCATCTTCCTTACCTGTTCTTTCCTTACAGCCATGAACCCCAGATAAGGTCCGCCGAATGACAGCGGGTTTCCAAGTGGCTGGCCCTCACCGGTTGCGATATCGATTCCCTGTTCTGCAGGAGATTTCAGAAAGGCCATAGCTACGGGATAGACCGACTGCACAACCAGGATCCCGAGAGAGTGGCATTTTTCTGCAATATCTGAATGATCATCGATGGTACCGAAAAAATCAGGGTTCTGAAGCAGCAGAGCAGCGGTTTTATCATCCATGGCTTCAAAAATTTTATTCCGGTCGGTCTGTCCCGGTGCACGCATAACCTCTACCAGTTCTATGGAAAGATTGGCAGTGTAGGTGTGGACCATCCTGCGATAGATCGGATTCACCCCTCCATCGATGACTATCTTGCGCCTTCCGGTTGCGTTGATGGCGATCTGGCAGGCTTCATAGAGTGCCGTACCACCGTCGTAAAGAGATGCGTTTGAGAAATCAAGCCCGGTAAGACGGCAGATATCTGTCTGGTACTCGTAGATAGCCTGCAGCATCCCCTGAGAGATTTCCGGCTGATATGGTGTGTATGCAGTATAAAACTCACTCCTTGAGGCCAGTGCATCGACTGCTGCCGGTATAAAATGATCGTAGAAACCACCTCCAAGGAAACTGATCAGATCAGTGGAGTTTTTCTTTGCCAGCTTTTGGAAAAAGGAATCGATCTCGAGTTCCGATTTCCCCTGTGGGAGAGAAAAAGAGCGTGGTTTAAGGGTGGGGGGGATATCCACGAACAGTTCATCAATCGAATTTACCCCGCAAACCCGCAGCATCTCTCTTTGCTGCTCTTCGGTATTTGCGATAAAACTCATTGCTCGGTCTCCAGAAATGATTCGTAAGCAGCAGCATCCATGAGACTGTCCAGTTCTGCTTCATTGAAATTGGTGATTTTAAAGATCCAGCCTTTTCCATAGGGATCGCTGTTGATTACTTCCGGGGTGGTTTCCAACTCTGTATTGACCTCTGATATGGATCCGGAGATTGGAGAGTAGAGATCACTTGCCGCCTTTACAGATTCAATTACTCCGCATTCCTTTTCCTTCTCGACTTCAGTGCCAACCTTAGGCAGTTCCACAAAGGTTATGTCGCCAAGGGCATCCTGTGCATGCTCTGTGATACCAACAATGGTTATATTTCCTTCAATTTTAACCCATTCGTGTGTTCTGGTGTATTTGCGATCGTTTGGTGTCATGTTTTTTCTCCTTCTATGATTGGTTGAAGATCCAACAGTTTACTGTAATCGTGGTTATATGGAGCAGCACAGTATAGAAACAGGATCATAGAAATTTTCTTATGTCTGCTCTGGCTGTTGCCTCTTTGTAAAAAGGAACCTCCGCAATCTTTCCCGTCAGTTCTCCGCGTTCAGTTTTTATTTTTACCGGTTCACCAACAGGTGCCGGTTTCACATACGCCAGGGCGATAGCTATTCCCAGGCTTGGTGAGAAACTTCCGCTTGTAATGAAGCTGGTTTCATTACCATCAGAGTCCAGAACGATATCTCCTGCACGTCCAGCCCTTCTGCCATCGATTATTATTCCGGAAAGGATACGGGTTCTTTTTGAACTGTCAAGCACTACCGATGACCCTATGAAATCCTTGGATGCGATAGAGCGTGTCAAGCCGCTTTCTGCGGCATTTATGTCCTCTCTCAGTTCGTGTCCGTATAACGGTAGCCCCATTTCCAGTCTCAGTGTGTCTCTGGCTCCAAGACCGGCAGGTACTGCTCCCAGTTCGATGCACTCATCCCAGAGTTTCAGAACCAGGTCATTTGAACAGTAGATTTCAAATCCAATTTCACCTGTATATCCTGTTCTGGAGACTAGAACCTTTTCCCCGTGGCAGTAATTGTATTTGAATGTGAAATACTTCATGTCCTCAATCGGCTCGGTCATGAGTTTTGAGAGTATTTTCGGGGCCAGGGGTCCCTGAATATCCACTTTGGCAGTCTGATCTGAGAGGTTTTCAATGCTGCTGTTTTCTGAAAGGTGCTCTTTGATCCATTGAAAATCACCTGGTTGCGTGGATGCATTGACTACCATGAAAAATTTGTTCTCTTCGAGCCTGTAAAGAATCTGATCGTCGATTACTCCGCCCTGTTCATTACAGATCAAACCGTATCTGCATCCTCCGATCTTAATATCCTTAACCGAACAGGAGACTATTCTCTCCAGGTCTTCGACAACCCCTGTTCCCTGGATAAGGAATTCACCCATGTGGCAGGTATCAAAAATAGCGGCAGATTTTCTGGCTGCATTGTGCTCTTTTATGATCCCCTCATATTGAATCGGCATTTCAAATCCGCCAAAAGGACTCATTTTAGCATTCAGGGCTAAATGCTTCTCATAAAGGACTGTTTTTTTCATAGCAGGACACAGTTCTGGAAGGAGTGGAAGATTTCAGATAAAAAGGAGAAAATACAACTTTTTTAGGGGCAAAGTATAACTAATTAAACCATCACCTCTTAACACCTCTATTTCTTTGTCCATACCGTCTATACCAGTCCATACCGGTCTTATATTGGGTATCAGGCAAGCCTGATACCCGAAGCCTTTTCCCAGCTCACCCGTTGAAAACTATTGATTTAGCTATCCTGGAAGAAACCTCTTTGCTGGTAAGGTAAGAGATCAGTTCCAGGGCGAATGGGATTGCTGTTCCCACTCCACGGCTGGTTATGATGTTTTTGTCCCGTACCACGGCAGTTTCCTGGAGCCTGGCACCTGGTAGCTGTTTTTCAACTCCGGGATAGCAGGTTACATTAACACCCTCCAGAATTCCCGCACGGGCCAGTACGCTCGGTCCTGCACAAATCGCGGCGCAGAGAAGGCCTTCGGAGTTTGCCTTTTGAATCCTTTTGATCAATTCCGGAGATTCGGCAAGGTTTTTTGTTCCCGGCATTCCTCCAGGAAGTACTATCCCATCGAATGATCCATTGAAATCTTTGAGCAGCATATCAGAGGTGATCCTTATATCATGACTCCCCCGCACCTCTTTGCTCTCGAGCCCCAGGATCGTTACTTTTATATCAGCCCTTCTTAGCAGGTCTATGAACGTAACAGCCTCGATCTCCTCAAACCCGTCAGCTAAAACTGTAATTACATGTGACATGTTTACCTCCTATAAGCTGATTTTAAACACTCTCTCCAGTTTGGGATTCGGAAAACAGGAACTCCTTATTGTCTGTAAAATCAATTGACTATTGAGTTTTTCCTCTTTTTCAATTTTTACAGGGTTTTCACCTGCCTGGATGAAAATCTTGTCAGAAGCCGGAAGACTCAGGACTGCGTAGCGGAGCCCCTCTGAGTTTATTTTGAATGTATCGGAAACCATGTATCCGTTTAGAAATCCTTTGCCTGTTTCATCCTTTAATTTCCAATCAATTATACCGGGAGGCAGATTGGGGAATCCAGGTACAAAATGCCATGATACCGAATTGAAAGCAGGGCGTGACCAGGTTCTTAAGAATCCGGCTATTGTCCCCATCTCCTGCATCCGGTAGTCAAACCCGTGTTTCTCATCCGGATACTCTTTCCTTATCACATTAGCACCGTTTTCTTCCAGGTAGTCCAGAAAGCGGTTTACTGTTCTGAGTGGGTAGAGATGGTCTTTTCCAGCGTTGACATTATATACCGGGCGGAGCATGATATTGCCAGGGAAGATCTGCATTCCTGTTGCCTGAAGAATTCCTCCATACCCTGAGATGGCGAGAAAGCCGGCAAAGGGTCCGTTAATTGTATTTGCTGCCGCAAAACATCCCGCAGCACCATCTGAGACACCCGCCAGAAAAACCTTTTCCGGGTTTACCGGGTAATGGAGTGTCATAAATCTCAGTGTCTGCAGAATCCTGAAGAGTCCTGAAGGACTCCACCATGGAGAGTATCTGTTTGCAGAGGGGCTGGCGAGGAAAAGCTGCATGCTGTCAGCCAGGGGAAGCAGCATTTCGAAAGCTTTCTCACCTTTGTTGTTAAGTGCTGTTCCTGTGCCGCCGTGAAGATAGATGACAAGGGGATAAAGGGTGTCCTGTCGCAGTGTGTCGGGGGTCCGGTATCCGATCATATATTGTACCGATGCAGAGTCGGTCAGCGTTTCAGAGAATGACCCCGTTTTCGCGATTTTCCTGAAATGCAGAGCCAGAGAATCTATGTCTTGAATTTTAAATGCAGGCTTATTTTCTGCGGTGGTTTGACCTGTAAACCAATTGCGGAAAAGAAGGGTCTGTTCGGGCTTCGATGGATTGGTGCACAGGAGAAAAGGGATCAGGAATGCGGAAAGGCAGAAGACTTTAAGTTTCCACATTTTCGCTGACTTTTTGCTGGAAATCTTCTTTTGAGGAGTAGACTGGGATAATTCTGTCGAGACCGACAATTGAGAAAATTTCCTTTATATCCTTATTGATTCCGTAGACAACCATTTTCCCATTTTTACTGGTCAGCCGTTTGAAATAATTGACGATCAGAGTGATTGCACTGGAGTCAAGGTGTGTACAGTCGGAGAGGTCAAGTGCAACCCGGTGAGAATCACTGTTTTCTGCTGAATCCAGTTCAGATCTGACAGGTGCCAGGTTTCTTACCACAAATTGACCACCCAAAGAGATAAGGTGCCAGCCATTCCATACTTCAGTTTTTAGCTGCATGATACTAAGATAATTAATCAATACCTCTTTGAGTAGATAATTTTACCATCCTGCGGTTGAAAGTCAGGCGGATTGGTATTTCTGATATAGATGTATCTGCTGTGTTCACATCGCCCCATCTGACTAAACTGTCTTTCAGGCTGAAGTTTACCCATTTATCGGCGCAGATCAGTCTGATATCTTTCCCATCAACAGAGAACACACAACTGCATGGTGATGTTTTCCTGAACAACCTCTCATTTGCAGATTGCCTGAAAGAAGTAATTAAATTTCCGGTTTTTTCCTGTGTGTCTGTAAAGAGGGAATTTACCTGTCGCGGACTTTTTTCTATCAAATATGCCTTTTCCACAAAAGATAACGGATTATGCCTTATCCAGTTCTGAATTGAGAACCTGTAAATTGATGCGAGCTTTTTTTCATTTCCGTCACAGAAAAGCCATACTCCTCTGTGGGGCCATTTTACCGCAGTTACAGAACTGTTCCCTTTTGTATAGAATCTTTCAACAGTCAGACTTTCAGGAGATAATCTCAGCAGAAAGGATATCGGTATGATAAGCAGAAAAAGCGGCACTGTCCAGGAAAGGATTACACGGACATATCTACGATCTGCCAATATGAAAGCAATTATTATAACTGTGTAAAGTAATATGATCTCCGCCGGTGGAACAGGCAGTGCGATTTCACTCCAGCGGATCTTGTTCGACAGACCCGCAATGCAGTTTATCAGACTGAGTGTAATTGAAGAGACAATTACCGCCAAAGAGGAGAGGGGTTGGATGAGAGATTCAAATACAAGGCTTGCAAAAAAGGACCACATGCAGATTGACATCAGGCCAACTGCGGCAAGATTTGCAATCAGGCCGTAAATGGATAATGTACCGAAGTGATATAGGAGGACAGGGGCGGTGCTTATGAATCCAGCGAAGGAAACACTGAAGGTGGAGTAAAGCCATTTGACTAGAGAGTTCCAGATTGGGATGCTGAGTCTGGGGCAGAGAGAGGAAAAGAGAGGTTGGAGAGCGATGATACCGAAAGTGGCCGCAAATGACAATTGATAACCCGGCATGAAAAGACTCTCCGGAGAGAGAATCAGCCATACAGTACCCGCAAGGCCAAGTGACTGCAAAGAGTAGCTTTTTTTCTGAAAGAGCAGGCAGACGATTATCAGGGTAGCCATCAGTGTTGCTCTGAAAAGGGATGGAATAAAACCGATAAAAAGCTGGTAACTCCATAATACAAGCAGTGATAAAACGTGTCTTGAGGCTGCATTCACAGGGAAAACACCAAGAAGTACATAGGCTGCTGCAAGAATCATACCTGCATGAAGTCCGGAAATCGAAAGCAGGTGAAAAATGCCGGATTTGCGGTAAGCGGTGTTTATTTCTGCTGAAAGATGCTCTCTTTCATTGAGAAAGGCTGCAAGGAGAACTGCGCGATGAGATTGATCTGTAAAACGGTCAAGAACCGAAAATACCCTGTTTCTGAACAGGTCTGCGATTGATTGGGGTATGCTTTTTGGTATGCCTGAAATCTCCATTGAGTCTACGCTCATTTTGGCGCTAATCCCATTGGAGTTTAGCCATGTCAATTCATTGAAGTCATATCTGTTGAGCCGTTTCTGTCCGGGAGCACATTTCCCGAAGACTCTAAGAGTGCCATGCATTGGCGGAACAGTGGGGCTTATGCACAGAATATGCCTGGAGATTAAAATCCTTTCATTGTCGAAAGATGCAGAGTCAATTTTCAGGAGAAATTTATAACCTGCATATGATTTTACCGGAAGTGAGGTGATTGAGCCTGTGATTGTGTGGTAATCTGAGCTGTGATCTGAAAGTAACCGGGAAATCTTTTCCTGGTTATTCTGGCGGAGGGTACAGAGAAATATTGAGAAAAGGAGGAAACCGCAGAATTGAATGGTTCTCAGACGTGAAAAAACTCCGGCCAGAAGAGAAACCGTTGCAGCAATTGAAAAAGTGGTGTACAATAAGCTATTATGGGCAGGTATAGGGAAAAGCGAAGAGGCAGCTATTCCGCAGGAAACAGCAATCCAGCTCATGAGCGCAGGGAGCCTTGTCCAGAAGGGCAATCCTGGGAAAATCCCGTAAATGGAATTAAGCAAAGCCCTGATATGTTTCATCTTTATCTTCTGGGGAATTTCTGACAAATTAAATAATGGAATGCCATGATATGGAAAATCAAAAAGAAGTGATACTTCTGGTTGATGATGAACTGGAAATAAGGCAGATGATTCTGGATTATCTCAGGGAGAATGAGAATTACATTGTCTTTGAAGCGGCGAGTGGTGCAGAAGCGCTTGAGGTTCTGTCCAGAGAACACATTGACCTTGTCCTCTCAGATATCAACATGCCGGCAATGAGGGGTTTTGACCTGTTGAAGGAAGTGAGGGACAGGTATCCTGCAGTAAAAAGGGTGCTGATTACAGCTTACAATGTCGAAGACTACTTTGAGATGGCGATGAAATATGATATTGGTAATATATTTGTCAAAACATCGCCGTTTAATTTCGCGGAGCTCTCCTCAATTTTAAACAAGCTTCTGCGAAATGACATTTTCGGGCTGCATCACTATTTTGAGCCTGATGTGCAGAGTTCACAGTATAGAATTCTCAGTTCGCGGAACCTGGACAAGGACGCGATGAAAATAGTCGAGATGATAGGTGACAAGGAGGAGGCAAACCGTCTCGAACTGGTGATTGTGGAACTTCTCACCAATGCTATTTTCTATGGGATCAGAAACGAGATCCCTGACCGCAAGGAGACTTGGGAGCATGATTTTGTCCTTACAGAGGATGAGGCCATCAGGGTTACAATCGCAAGGGACAGTGAAAAGTACGCGGTTTCAATCTGTGATGTCGGCGGAAGGTTGAAGAAAACCGATGTGCTTTACTGGCTTAACCGCCAGAATTCCCGTGATCAGAACGGCCTTCCTGTAGGGCTCTATGATTCCCATGGCCGGGGTTTGTTTATAGCGCGCAGATACATCGACCGGCTGATAATAAACATTGACAAGGCACGCCGCACAGAGGTAATTATTATCAATTACTATTCAGACACCTTCAAGGGCCACAAGCCTCTTTACATAAATGAGTTATGAAATTTCGTTCGGTTATTCCCGGAAACATCCCACCGGGTACTGATCTGGTTTTTTACCTGTCGAAGCGTTTTACATATCATACAAAGGAAGAATGGGCCGGAATACTGGAGAGCGGCTCTGTGGAACTCGATGGTCACAGGGCTGGTGCAGAAGAGAAGGTATTTCCTGGTTCTGTTATTATCTACGATCCTGGAGAGTTTCAGGAACCACCGGCCGATCTGTCCTACAGAATTATTTATGAGGATGAATGGTTTATTGGTGTAAGCAAGCCCGGCAATCTTCTTGTCCACAGGGCCGGCAAGTCTTTCAGGAATAATCTTATTTATCAATTGAGGCATGTGCATGAACCTCCATATCCTCTGGCTCATGCTGCTCATCGGCTTGACCGTGATACATCGGGTGTGGTGCTGATTGCAAAAAGCTCATCGGTAAGGGCGGAAGCAGGGAGATTGTTTGCTGAAGGACTGGTTGAGAAGGAGTACGTTGCTATTGTGCACAATCTCTTTGACAGCCGAATCAAGAAAATTTCTCTGCCGTTAAAAAAAGACATGCTTTCCTCGATCAGTTACAAGGTTGGAGTTGATTTGGACGGCAAGAAGGCTGTGACTGATATTCTGGGGGTAACAGCTATAGGGAACAGGCATTCCCTCATTACAGTAAGACCTCTGACCGGCAGAACTCATCAGATACGCATTCATCTTGCTGCTGTAGGAAACGGGATTGTAGGAGACAAGCTTTACGGCATGAGTGAGGACTCATACAAGAGATGGCGTGAGAATCCCTCTGCGCACACACTATCCTTCCATCGCCACGCCCTTCACTGTCGCTTAATTTCTTTTATTCATCCGTTCACAAATACCAGGTGTGTAATTGAATGTGATATGCCTGATGATATGAAGGGACTTCTGGAGAAACTCAGGAGGGGGTAGAAAAAATTACGGGGTCCAGAGGACCCCGCCGCAACTGCTTTATCTTTTCTTTTTTGCCGGTTTTGCCGGTGCAGGCTTTGCCCCTCCGACAATGGCATCTTTGGCAGCTTTTGAAACCCTGAATTTCACGACTTTTTTTGCAGGAATTTTGATCTGCTCGCCGGTTGCAGGATTTCTTCCCATTCTGGCTTTACGCTGCACCAGAACAAGTTTCCCCAGACCCGGGACCGTGAAACCATTTTTGGCTTCAGAATAAGCCAAACTTGCCAGGTTGTCCAGGAAGGACTTTACCTGTTTTTTCGGAAGCTCGACTTGGTCGGCAAGCTTCGCGATAATCTGAGATTGCGTCAGGCTCTTTGCCATGCGCACTCCTTCTGTTAAGACAAGTGAAAAGGAACTTGAAAAACTATGTCTGAATTATAAATCACTGCGATAATTGTTGTCCAGTAAAATCAGCATGAAATTGATTTTTCAGGGGTGTTGGAGACTTGCGAGGACAGGGTACTGAAGTGATGAAATGATTAAAAAATACCTGTTCTGAGACTTTGGTTAACAAAAAATAATCAGGTAAAAGTAAATCCGGGAGCTGTTAAACAGCTCCCGGGAATACAGGTCAGGAAAATTGCTTCTGGAGAAAATCGAGATCGAGCTGAGGATAGACCGGAAAGCGATCAAGCAGTGCCTTTACACGAGATATGGCTTCCTGAGCCGCGTTTGTATCGGTAGAGTACTTTGCCTTCGATGGTTTCCCGGCCTGCTCTCCTTTTGTGGAGGTCTCAGGTTTTGTATTTGACAAGACCAGGCTTATTATCGATGCTATTTCTTTCATCTGCTCCGGTCCCATTCCCAGAGTGGTGACAGCAGGTGTTCCGATACGTAAACCGCTGGTGTACCAGGGACCGTTGGGATCAAACGGCAGAGAGTTGCGGTTTAAAGTGATTCCGCAGTCTCTCAGAGCACTCTCTGCCTGACGTCCGGTGAGGCCAAAGGGGGTGACATCGATAAGGAACAGATGGTTGTCTGTTCCTCCTGTGGCAAC
Organism: Fibrobacter sp.; assembly: GCA_012523595.1. Lineage (NCBI taxonomy): Bacteria > Pseudomonadati > Fibrobacterota > Fibrobacteria > Fibrobacterales > Fibrobacteraceae > Fibrobacter > Fibrobacter sp. The sequence goes on along the minus strand of JAAYIG010000234.1, from coordinate 19,946 downwards.
TTTCATTCTCATCTCCATGCAGAATCCTGCCAGTGTTGAGGCGTTTTCGACAATGGATGCGGCGTATTTTTTAAATTCCGGAGAATTAGCCTCTGTCAAAGCAACCGCTTTTGCGGCCATCACATGAGCCAGTGGACCACCAATCACAAGCGGACATCCTTTGTTCACGCTTTCTGCGAATTCCTTAACGCAGAGAATGAGTCCGCCTCTTGGTCCCCGGAGTGTCTTGTGGGTGGTAGTGGTGACAACATGTGCATGAGGAATCGGGTTGAAATCTCCCTTGAAAACACCTCCGGCAACCAGCCCGGCAAAATGAGCCATATCCACCATAAATACTGCTCCGGCTTTATCGGCTATCTGGCGCATCCTGGCAAAATTGATGCACCGGGGGTAGGCGCTGTAACCAGCCAGCAGTATAAGAGGCTTTATCTCCATTGCCATTCTCTCTATTTCATCATAGTCGAGAAGGCCCGTGGAGGGATTGACACTATAATTATAGGAATCGAACATCTGTGCTGAAATATTATGCCTGTAGCCGTGGGTTAAGTGCCCGCCCGAGTAGTAATCCATTCCCAGAAGACGCTGATTACCCAGTTTTGCCCTGAGTGTATTCCAGTCTTCCTGGGAGAGCTTTGAGGGGTTTGTTTCACCGATTTTTTCCAGTTCGGGAATCTCGATGCGGCTGTTAAGAATAGCCCAGTAGGCAATCAGATTTGCATCTGCACCGCTGTGGGGCTGAACATAGGCATGCTCTGCTCCAAACAGTTTACAGGCTTGCTCTGCAGCATAGGCTTCGATATCGTCCACATTACTGCATCCGGCATAAAACCTGTGAAAAGGATAGCCCTCCGCGTATTTATCTGTAAGGAGGTTACCCATAGCGAGCTGTGTTGAAAGAGAACAGTAATTCTCGCTTGCGATCAGCTTGAGATTCGATCTCTGATCAGCAAGTTCCTTCACGATAGATTTGCAGATACCGGGAGATACCTTTGAAACCTCCTGGAGGTTTCCAAGGTAGGCTATCATGCCGGAATCTATCTGGTCGGGATTTCTGCCGCTAAGATAAGCGGAAATTGCTGATTGGGGCATTTTGGTTACTCCATCAAAAAATATTGCTCCTTCTGCCCAGGCGTGCGGCAGAAGAGGAAAAGAATCCCCGATGGTTATCCATCTTGCAACGCCAGTAAATTATTTACAAAATTCTTTTTTCTATTTCGAGTTATGAAATCCTTTAATCAGGTAAACCAAAGTAAAATAATTCCCGCATACAAACCCTTAGGGTTCAAATTGGAGGTTTTGGAAAGAAGTTGGAAAAAAAAGACTGTTCAGGGGTAGATCATTTTATATTGATGAAACAGAACAAAAGTATTCCCCATCACAGGTGGTTCTATGGACATTCATTCAAAGAGGATTCTGAACTTCATCAAAAAGAACAACAATCTGGACTTGGACGTCTCAGACATAGCCTTTCATCTGAAACTTGACGAGCAGTTTGTACAGAATTTTCTACAAAACCTTGCCAGAAAAGGATTTGTAACAGCTAAGCAGAACCAGCATGGGAGAGTTTACTGGTACGCTGTCGCGGAGCCTCCAAAGGAAGCGAGAGAGGAGAAGGTTTCAACTTTCGAAAAGGACTCCGGAAAACCGAGTGATGATGAATTTGATGCGCTGGCAGAAGGGGGCGGAGGGTTTCCGGTTGCGAAGGTGATTGCGTTTATATTTATAATTGCAATCCTTGGTGCCGGGTTGATTCTGGGCAGTAAATATGTCGAAAAGAGGATCAATTCAGTAACAACTATTGCTACAAAGGATCTGCTGCCAAGAAAAGAGTTTGATCCTTTCAAAGATACTGCAATGGTGAAGATAGGGAATATTCAGTCCGAGATTAAAGGACTTTACGGTGTTATTGACAGTTTAAAAAGTGTACTGGCATTTATCGACAGTACATCGAAAAAAGTAACTGAGAAGAAAAAACCAGTAAAGAAGCCAGCTAAAAAGAAAAAATAGTACTATATCTTTGTGGATGCTGGATACAGGAAATGAGAGTCCAGCACCAAGACGCGGAGAGCGGGAGAAATAAGATAATGAATATTGATATTATGTGAAGATCATAGAGGGACTAAGGATAAAACTAAAAAGCCCGGCTTTGGTAAGGTCGGGCTTTTTAGCTTATTTCAGATCCCTGGCCGGCCTATTTGTCGGCTTTCTTGACTTTTGTACCTAGAAACTCTTTTTTGATCGCGAAGGAGTATCCTGCATATCCATCTTTATTTCTGATGTGTTCCGGAACAAAAAATTCTTCAACCGCTGAAGCATCAGATTTACCACCAACCTCAATCGGCCTGCACTCAATAATATTGGCTCCGGTGCGTGGATTGTAAAGGACTTCCAGAACCGTGCCCTTCGGGATTTCAGCAGTGAATCCGTCAGTGTATGAATCTTCCCATTGCGTCTCAGCCTTTTCCCTTAAAGTCTCGAGAACAACCAGTTTGTCGCCCTTCTTGATATCCACTTTGCTGCTGCATCCGGCAAAAGCGAAAGCAACTATGGCCATGGATAAAAACAGTTTGTGATAAGTCATTCAGACCTCCTCTAAGGTTTTTAAGGTTTGCTCCGTTATATATCTAAAATTAACACTCTTACCGTATTCTTACAATGAAATTTTAATACTATCTTTTTTTCAGCATCAGAAATCTGTTCATTGCTGCTGCTGCCTGAAGGCATAACCTGGTGAAGACTTCCTGGTCGTGGTTAGAGAAAGCTTTCTGCTGGAAGGAATCGAACTGGTTTTTGTCATAAATTGAAATTGCGCCCATTATTCTGTCATTCTGGCGCAGACACATGGATATAACCGATCTGCTTGGGATCTGGCTGCTGACATAACCCTCCTTGAAGAGATCATTGATAAGCAGGGGGGTATTCTGTACCGATGCTTTAAGGGTAATGGCTTTATCTACTTTGCAAAGAATTTCGGCCTGTTTGCTGCCTTTCAGGGAAAAGGATTCAAGTATTTCAAAACAGTTCATTACTTCGTTGTACAGGCTCAGGATACAGGTTTCAGCTTCGAGGATAAGGCAGGTTTCTGTAACAATCATTTTTGCCAGTTTACGGATATCGGGTATTTCCGCCAGGTTGAAAGTAGCCTCTGAGAGGGCTGAATACTTGACTGAATCGAGCCATACGGTATTGAGAGCGGCGTTTTTACTCAATTCCTGTTCAAGCATTTTTCCGATTTTAGTCAGTACCTCACTTTCAGTACTTAGCTCCCGTTTGTTTGAATGGAGGTAAAGCATTATAAGCCCTGATATCTCTCCATTCTGGAAAAGGGGCTGGGCAACAAACCATTTCCTGTTGCGTGAGTTTTCGGCATGAGTACTGAATGTAAAGGAGTCTTTGCACCGTATCATTCTTCCGGTGAAGAAATCGTTTAATTTTACCTTTCCAAACCCGATCCTGTTGATATCAAATGAGCTTGATGCCTGAACGAGGAACCGTCCGGAATCTTTGTCATACCAATAAAGATTGCAGATCTTTCCCCGGAAACTGTTGGCTACCTTCATTAAGAGAAGATTCAATTTTTCACCCAGAGGGAAGTCAAGGTCGAGAATCTCCCGTGCCCCAAGCAAAACTGACTGTGTAAACGCCTCCTTTTTAATTTTCTGGTCTCTGATTATTCCTGCTGCGAAACCTGCAATTTTCATCACAAATTGAAGATCCTCGGGATCGAAATGTCTCTCCGGCTTCTGACTGTTAATATTCAGGACACCAATGACCGTTTCATCAGAAACAAGCGGACAGGAGACAGCGGACACCAGGTCGGATCTTTCCCTGGTTTTTCCCCTTATGAGCATCGGTTTTCCGGTACTTACTACTTTCCAGGCGATTCCTTTCCGGAGATTCCTCAACCGGGCAGTTTCTTTGTATTTGAGGCTGCGGACAGTCTCTATTGAGAGTGCTCCACTTTTTTTATCTGTTAACATTATGGAGCCGGAATCGGCCTGAAGAGATTCGATCGCAAGTGCAAGGATGTGGTTTGTCAGGTCCTGTCCGCATAAAGAGAGGAAAGATGAATACCGGAGTTCCTGGAGGCTGTTCAGGACTCTGGAGCGGAAGAATGGATCGGTGTTTCCACTATGTTCTGTGATATCGGTGCAGAACAGAAGTTCTGCACTTAAATCGCTCAGGATTTCAACATCCGGGAGGTATTGTCTCTTGATAATGTCAGGCAGAGATTGATCTGTCGAGGCATTTATAAGCAGGTCAAGACCTGGAAGACCTGACAGCATCATCAGGGATTCCCTTTCCGGGTCCAGACATTTTACAAATTCAAACCTCTGAAGACAGCTTAGTTTCTGGCGTATTCGCTCTGTTTCCTCATCACTGCCAACAATTGCTGTTCTAAGTATTTTCTCCGTCACAGCGGATCTCCTTGCGAATATTACGCAACTGCAGTGCCCTGTCTATCTTATTAGTAATTATAATATCGACTACAGGATCATCAAGAAACATCTTTAAAGCCATTGAGTCATCCACTGTCCAGACCGCTATCGATTTGCCTCCCCTTTTTTGAGAAGAGAAGAAATCATGATTTGAGGTTAACAGGCTTTCACGGGGACAGAGGATGTCAAAAGTAATCTCAGTTACTGTATTACTAAGGGTCTCAAATAGAAAACCTGTTTGTAATTCTGAGTTGATGTTTTTTATTGAAAGGAGAATTTCCGGTTGAAATGAGGTAAAGATGCATTTTCCGGGATCAGTGTTCTTGTAAACAATATCGAGTACTTCCCGCTCACAGTTTTTTTCCTTAAACTCAATAACCAGGCCGGTTTTTCCTGAAAGAGCCTTGATTACCTGCTCGATGTCAGGCACCTGGAAACCGATTTCAGAAGAGATACTGCGGAGCTTGTCAAAAGAGATCTCGCTCAGCAGATACTCCTTATTATTAAACAGGATGAATGGATCGTGGTGAGCAACGAGAACACCATCGGCGGTTCGCCTGATATCGAACTCCACCATGTCTGCCCCTAAAGTGACTGCTTTGGCAAAGGAGTCGATAGTGTTTTCCTGGAAAAAGTATGGAGCACCCCTGTGTGCGACAAGGATTTTTGAGTTTTGGATCATGATCTGAGAAGAAACTCCATAAGAAGTCTGACACCAAAACCGGTTCCATACTGAGGAATTTCACCGCGAGCCTGTCCCTCATTGAATGCAGTTCCGGCAATGTCAATGTGTGCCCAGGGAGTGTCTCCGATAAATTCCTTGATAAATGCCGCGCCGGTGATGGAACTGGCATAGCCTTTTTTGAATTTGGAAAGATTCCTCAGATCACTCAGGTCACCTTTGATCGAATCGCAATACTCCTTATACATCGGGAATCTCCACAATCTCTCTCCTGTATGTTCGCCGCATTTAAAAAGCAGATCTGCCAGCTTATCATCATTTGAGAAAAGGCCTGCGACAAGTTCACCCAAAGCAAACAAAATACCACCGGTTAAAGTAGCAAGATCAACCAGACGGTCAGGTTTACATGTTTCGTTGCAGTAGGCAACCGCATCTGCAAGCACCAGCCTTCCCTCAGCGTCAGTACTGTTGATCTCCACGGTTTTACCCAGGTATGATTTGTAAATGTCTCCCGGGAAAAATGCGTTCTCGCCAATAGCATTGTGCGCAGCGCCTATAACCCCGATTACATTAACAGCAGGTTTCAGCTCGGAGAGCACTTTCATTGTAGCCAGAACCGTAGCTGCCCCGGCCATATCCATGCGCATCGCCTCAATATGTCCAGTGGGCTTGAGGTTCTGTCCGCCTGAATCGAAAGTGATTCCTTTTCCCGCAATAGCGGTTTTAAACTTTGATTTGGGATTACCTTTATATTCCATTAATATGAGTCTTGGTGGAAATGGCGAACCCTGACCGACTGCATAGATCAGATTGAGTCCCTTCTGTTTCAATTCCTTTTCATTTAGAACGGTTACCTTCAATTTTCCGGGTTGGCTGAGGCTCAGGGCTTCTTTGGCGAGTTTTTCCGGGGTAATCTCCGATGCGTTGCTGTTAACCAGGTCGCGGGCATAATTGACCCCTTTACAGATTGCCTCTGTCTGCTTAAGGCTTGAAGCACTGAGGTCTCCGATCACTTCGACTGTTTTAATGGAATGTGCCTTTTCGCTCTTATAGCGGCAGAATGAATAAGCTCCAAGAATCGCCCCTTCTACTGCTGCAGTGCCGGATTCTGATGCCGGGATCTTTACTGAAGGCAGGATTAGTGAAACGGAATCTCTTTTCAGCTCCACTGCTTTACGGATTCCCCGGGCCGATGAGCTTCGTATGATCCGAGTGTTTAAAAGGGCTTTTTCACCCAATCCACAATAGATTATAGTCTTTTTCCCCTCATATCGGACCTCCAGATCACCAGCCTCACCCGCGAAATCTGCTATCCCACGGGTCTGTTCTTTTGTGGTAAAGATAATGTGGGTAGAAAAAGTGGCATTTCTGGAAAGCCTTAGTTTCATGATTGCTCCGATTTAGTAAAAATATGGAAATAAAAGGATTTCCGTGTGTCTTAATACACGTCGGTGGATAAGTGAATACATATATGTATATGTCCGATCCTAATACAAATATATATTTTTACGGTAACCATACTGTCAGAAGGCTTTATCGGAGGATCATTTCACGGTTGTGAAATGCATTTCTCTGAGATTATACTCTCTTTTAGGAATTCCGGTTATAAGTGAAAATTGTATTTGTTTATCCGCACTTTGAAAAGTTTCTCAAGAATAATCCTGATCTCGATAAAGGTCTGATTGATTACTTCCTTGGTGATTTCACCACACCTCCATCTCTGGGTATTCCGATTCTGGCATCACTGACTCCTTCGGAGCACGAAGTGGTTCTGGTTGATGACAACAACGGTGATCCGGTGGATTTTGATATCGATGCCGATCTGGTGGCGATTAACTGCTTTACTCCGCAGGCCACAAGAGCCTTCCAGCTCGCCCAGGGTTACCGTGATCACGGTAAAAAAGTGATAATGGGTGGTTTTTTTCCCTCATTCATGGCTGATGAATGTTTGAAGTATGCTGATTCTGTAAATATTGGTGAAGGGGAACCCACGTGGGGACAGATACTTGAAGATGCCCGGAATGGAAAGCTGCAGAGAATTTACAAAGGCAGGCACAGCTTTGATCTGTCCCAGATGAAAATTCCCAGGAGAGATCTCTTCTACAGCAAACAGGGTTATGACTGGGATGAGGATCTTGTTCAGTTGACACGCGGTTGTATGTACAATTGCGCGATGTGTGCCATACCGGCTCACATGGGCACCAGAATCCGTTTCCGGCCCATCAAAGATGTTGTTGAAGAGATAGCTCAACTGAAATATGAGAATGTTTATCTTGCCGATGACACGCTTTTCTTTCAGCAGAGCAAAATTGCACAGTATGCAAAAGAACTTTTTGAGGCGCTTATTCCGCTGGGGAAGAAATATTTCGTTTCCTCAACCATGGCGCTCAATACCGATAAGGAGTTCCTGGATCTTGCCGCCCGTGCAGGTGTAAAGAATTTCTACTGCACGATGAATGTGGATCCGATCTCGATCAGGGCCTTGAACGGAGGCATCCAGGAGCAGGCCATGCTCTGTGATCTTGTAAAGATGCTGGAGGACCGTGATATCAGATTTTTTGGCTCCTGTGCTATTGGCAGGGACTGGGATGACAATTCGATTGCCGACAGGATTTTAAATCTCTTTGACAAAGCTGGTATCCATACTGCTGAGTTTTTCATATTCACACCTTACCCCGGTTCAGTGCACTGGGATCGCCTGGTGCGCCAGAAGAGGATAATTGATACAGACTGGTCACACTACAACGGAGCGCATGTGGTCTCACAACCCATGGGCATGTCTGCTGAAGAGCTTTACGGACAGTTTATAAAGGTCTGGAATGAATTCTTCCGCATGCAGAAGACATCACATGCCGCACATCTGGAACCTGCGACCTGGAAAGAGGGTAAACGGTCTGTTGGTAAACCTCTGGAGAGACAGGGAATCCGCGGACAGGCGGTAATCACCGGTATAGGAGTGCTGAGTCCCATTGGAAACAGCAAGGATGAATTAACGGATGCATTAAAGGCCGGAAAGCACGGGCTGAAACCGGCGACACATTTTGATGCTTCCCATTTCAGGACAGATCTCTGCGGTGAAATAAGGAATTTTGATCCGGAGAAGTTCCTGAGCAAAGAGGAGATAGCATTATACGATGATCCCTATTTCTGGTACGCCATTAGCGCCGCACGTTCGGCTCTTGCTGATGCCAATCTGACAATTAACAAACTTGACGGTTCCGAAATAGCACTCGTGCTGGGTACCTGCAACGGAGGGCTGCGTTCAGCAGAAGAAGAGTACAAGTGGATTCATAAGAAGAGCGAAAAGCCATTCGATGAAAAAATGAATCTGATGGCACAGTATTATGGATTCGGAAAGGCTCTGGCGAACGCCCTTGGGTTAACTTCAGATGTGTGGATTGTCACTACTGCCTGCTCGTCAACAACTGCTGCTCTGGGACTGGCGCAGACTCTCATAAATCGCGGGTATTTCAAGACAGTGCTGGCAGGCGGGTCCGATTCGCTGTGTGTAGCAAATGTATCCGGTTTTAACGGGCTCAAAGCAATCTCTACAACCCGCATCTCTCCCTTTTCCATTCCTGCGGGACTAAATATCGGTGAGGCATCATGTTTCTGGGTGATAGAGGAGATGGAGCAGGCGCTGCTTCGCAACGCAAGGTGCCTTGGAAAACTGGTCGGGCATGCCACATCCTGTGATGCGTATCATCCAACATCTCCTGATCCCAGAGGTGAGGGAGTCTGCCGGACACTGAAAGCTGCTCTTGACGATGCGGGAATGGAGATTGAAAGTATCGGATGTATAAATGCGCATGGAACCGGTACTGAAGCAAATGACAGGGCTGAATCAAAGGGAATTTCGAAGTTTATTGGTGATAAGCCTGTTCCGGTCACTTCTACCAAATCTTTTTTTGGCCACTGTATGGGGACAACCGGAATTTTAGAGGCGACCTGCAATCTCTTAGCGATGAATAATGGTTTTATTCCTCCTACATTGAATTTCTCCGAAGCCCGTCCGGGATGTACGCTGGATTATGTGCCAAATGTTCCACGTGAGAAGGAATACGAGGCATTCATGTCTGCAAACTATGCTTTCGGCGGGAACAATGCAGCAGTTGTGATATCCAAATGGGATACTCCAATAAAGGCGCGTGAGATCAGACCGGAACGGGTATTTATAACAGGTGTCGGAGCGGTCAGTTCCCTCGGTGTCAAAGCAAGTGTCAATCTCACGGCTCTGAGAGAAAACAGGGTCGGAACCGGTCCGGTTTCGCGTCTGAAACTTCCCTCTTTTGAATCGAAACTTGCTGGGCTTGTACCTGAATTCCGGGCAGATGAAATCGACAGACGTCTTGATTTTTCAGGTATGAATCTGATCAGCACTTATGCCACTGCGGCTTCAGCCGATGCGCTTGCGAATGCAAAATTCCGTGTCAGACCCGCAATAGCGGAAAATGTGGGAATAGTGATGGGTATCTGCAACGGATCATCTGAAGCCGAGCACATGAACAGTGTGTTTTCAACTCCTGATTACTCGCCTGACATAAACTGTTTCTCAAATATTACTGCAAACTCTACCGCTGGCTGGGTTGCAAATGCGCTGTGTCTCAAAGGGATAAACATGACTCTCGCTCCGGGACATCATGCCGGACTTCAGAGCCTCTCTTATGCTTTTGACATGCTGGCTTTGAATCGTGCCAGGGCCATTGTTGCCGCGGCATCAGATGAGGTTTATGCCCAGACCTATTATAATTACGAACAGATCGGATATCTTTACAGTGGAGAACAGGAAGCAAATTACCGCATTTATCCTGAAGAACTCAGACGAAAGGTGATAGGTGAGGGATCGGCGGCCCTGGTACTGGAGACTTTGTCGTCTGTTAAGGAACGCGAAATACCTGTGCTGGCTGAAATCCTTGGTTATGGAATGGCAATGGATACCTGCGGGTTCCAGAACCAGTGTCTGGGTAGTGAAGGTCTGGTGAGGGCAGTTGAAAAGGCTTTGAAAAGAAGCGGAGTCTCCTCAGACCAGATCGGGCTTGCGGTCTGGGCACCCCAGGGCAATGCTCAGGATCTGAAGGTGCTCAGAGCACTTGAAAGCGTAATGGGGGAGAGATGGAGTGATCTTCCCATGGCTGCTACATCGCTTAACACAGGATACATCGAATCCGCTTCTATTCTTCACAGTCTTGGACTTGTGCTTTACTCTCTGAATGAGAATGAACCTCTCTGGGCTCAGAGGACCGGCCTGGATTACATTGACAATAGAAAACTGAAGGAACATCCCCGTTATATCCTCGCCCTTGGCAGCAGCGATGTGGGGTATAACTTCGCTGTTGTAGTTGCCTGTGGTGAAGGTATGGAGGGCTGGTGAGAAAGAGGGTAGTGATTACCGGCATGGGTGTAATCTGCAGTGCCGGAAGAGGAGTCGATGAGTTCAGGAAATCCCTTATAGCCGGAAAGACCTGTATCAGCAGGGTTGAAGATCCCCGGATTGCCCACTTCGGGCCTCAATTTGCCGGTCTGGTTGGGGAAATCGATTCTCCTGAACTGGAGGATTCCGCATTTTCCGCAGAAGACAGATTTGTAAAGTTGGCGTATATAGCCGCTTGTGAAGCACTGAAACAATCCGGAGTTGCTCTGAGGGGAGGAGAGAGAACAGGCCTCATTCTGGGCACCTGCTCAGGCCCCATGCTGACAATCGAGGATCTTTATTTGCAGGAGATAAACGGTTCCGACTTCTGCTCCGAAGACCTTTTATTTAAAAAACAATACTATAGCGCTGCAATGCTTCTGGCATCCGCTTTTGGGATAAAGGGACCGGCATTTACTGTTACCACAGCCTGTTCCGCTTTTAATGCTGCCATTGCTGCTGCCGGCGACCTGATAAGGTGTGGGATACTGGACACTGCTCTTGTTGGAGGAGCGGATGCTTTGAGTATAACAACTCTTTGTGGTTTTGCCGGATTAAAAGCAACATCCAGGCAGCCAAGTGCTCCATTTTCTCTTCCTTCAGGGCTTAATCTCGGGGAGGGTGCCGGATTTCTGGTTCTTGAAGAGTCAGAATACGCCAGATCACGTGGAGCAACCATTACAGGTGAGATCCTTGGCTATGGGTTGTCAAACGATGCCTACCATTGTTCCGCACCGGATCCATCCGGAAAAGGAGCATCGTTCAGCATGCAACTGGCATTCAGGGATTCGGGTGTAACCCCTGAGGTTATCGGTTATATAAGCGCGCATGGAACTGGAACTGAAGCCAATGATAAAGCAGAAACCAAAGCCATAAAGAAGGTGTTCGGGGAGTGGTCCGGTTCTGTTCCGGTAAGTTCTCTCAAGTCTATGGTAGGGCACTGCCTTGGGGCTGCAGGCGCTGTAGAGACAGTTGCTTCGCTTATCTGTTCTAAAAACGGCATATATCCTCCTACTGCCAATTTCACAGTGGCAAGGGAGGGCTGTAATCTGGATTATGTTCCGGATGCGGGCAGGTCATGGAAAGGCGAACATGTTTTTATCAAGAATAATTTTGCTTTCGGGGGCAACAACGCATCGGTAATTGTTTCTACCGGTTCTGAAATTTCAATCCCGGAAAATGGTATTCCGGATACAGACCCTGTATGTATCTCAGGAATAGGGGTCGTTTCTGCAGCGGGTATTGGATGGGATAAGTTTGAAGATTTTTCAGTCAATGGAATAACATTCAGGGAGAAGGTAACAAGGGATGGCAGCAGACTGAGAGTGGCTGAAGTCCCGGATTTTGAACTTTCTTCAATAGACAGAAAGCTCAACTCCCGGGGGATAGACAGAGCAGGGAAAATGGCTTGTGCAGCAGGAGCGCTCGCACTGAAAAACGCGGGAATTTCTGACAGACCTTCCTCCAGGTCGGAAATTGGTTTTTATATGAACCTTGCCCATGGCTCAACGTGGGCTGAACCTGAGCATATACGTCCTTTGCTGAAAAACGGATACCAGTTAGAGCAGATAAATGTATTCCCGTTTATTGTACCTAATTCCGTAACAGGAACGGTTTGTCGTGTACTTTCATTGACCGGGTACAACAATACTTTTTGCAATGGACCTGGAGCAGGACTTCTGGGTCTTGGGATGGCCTGGGCTGCTGTAAAGAACAATCATGCCTCCGCTTTTCTTTGTGGGACTGTAGATGATATGTCTGAGCAGGGGCTGATTGATTGTTTCCTTTCGGAGAAAGGAAAAGGAGCAGAAGCGGCAGCGGGTGAGGGTTCAGTGATGTTTTTTCTGGAGCCGCTTTCAAGGGCGGAGGCACGGGGTGCAACCCCGATCTGCCTTATCAGGGGAATTGAATTTTCTTTTGATGGGTGCGTTTCCGGAGGAGATGCCGGCAGAAGTTCTCTGGAAAATCTGCTGAACAGTGTAATTAACAAGGCAGGGGTTGAAAAAAGCAGGGTTGGGATGGTATGCTATAACTCCTGGAATGAAAGGGAACGGGAGACAGTAAAAACTGTGCTGGGAGATGAATTGCAGACTGTGGATTTGACTCCTGTGATCGGTTTTGCCCCATCAAGTTCTCCATTATATAACCTTACCGCGGCGTTGAAGTCAGGATTAGTTGGAAAAAATGAACACAAAAATTATATTGTAACGTTTTTCAGCTCCCTTCGAGGAATGAGCTGTGTGGTGGTATTGGAAGTTTTCTGAAGTGAAAGAGAAGATTTTTCTTTATGGCTCAAGATATCAATTCACAGATAGAGAAGAGGAAAGCAATAATAGGTAAGTTCAAAGAAGAACTTATCCGTCGTTTGAATCTTCCCTATGAACCTCAGGATCTTCATGAGGATGTTTCTTTGTTGGGAGCGGGTTTGGGACTGGATTCACTTGATGCCCTGGAGATAGTTCTCTGTATTGAGAACTCTTTCGGGATAAAGGTCCCGGACCAGAATACATCGATACTTCGTTCAATCAATACTGTAGTTGATTTTGTACTTGCAGAGCAGGAAAAGAAGGCTGAATAGATAATGAGAGTATCACCAATCCGAGGGCAACTGGCTTCAGCCGGAGCACAGTTTACAGAGAGATACGGTACAGAGGTCGCCGCTGTTTTTTCCGATAATAAGACCGAATATTATCATGTAAGGGATAACGCAGGGTTGACTGATTTCTCATATATGCAGAAATTCAGTGTGCCTGAGGAGTCAGGGTTTGACTTACTGGATTCCCTGGCCGCGGGAAATGTCGCAAAGATCCGCTTTGGAAGGGTGCTTCATACTTTTATTCCCGATGACAACGGGATGATTCTTGCCGATTGCTATATTGCAAACAATGATGATGAACTGCTGGTGTTCTGTGAGAGTATCACCGACGATGCGAAACTGCGGTCGATTTTCACGGCCAGTCCGGATGTAAAGGATCTGACTGAGACTCACGCTGTTTTTGGTGTTGACGGGTATAAAGCGTGGGCTGTAATGAAGGAACTTTTCGGCACAGATATCCTCGGTCTTCCCTATCTTTCCATAGAGACATATCCTTTCGAGGGTTCTGAAGTACGGCTGTTAAGAGCAGGAAAGACATCGGAGTTTGGTTATCTTGTGATGGTGCCGCTTGAAGCAGCAGTCAAACTGTGGGAAATACTGGAATCACTTGTAAAGAAAAACGGAGGCGGCTTGTGCGGATCTGCGGTTCACAATGATCTCCGTCTCGAGGGCAGGTTTTTCAATGTGTTTGCCGAAGGTGCCCGTGTAAAGGATCCGCTTCCTCTGGGACTTCAGTGGATGATAGATTTTGACAAGGAGCAGTTCCCCGGCCGTGAGGCTATTTTAGAGAGGCGCAAGGAAGGGCTTAAAAAGAAGATAATCGGAGTACGTACATTCAGGGAGAATACTCTTACAGAAGGGATGCCGGTTTTTCATGGTGACAGACAGGTTGCCGAGATTGTGTCTTCCTGTTTCTCATATACCCTCGATTCTGTAATCGGGCTGTCGCTGTTCGATATTGATTTTGCTTATGCCGGTCTCAGTTTCAATGCGGGCTCTTCCGGTGGTCCACAGATCGGGACCATATCCATGCCGCCGATCATGCCCAGGAGCCTTACCGTAAAACTTGACGAGATCTGAGTCTTTCAGATTCCAGGGTGGTTCAGCTTTCCCATGACTGTCAACCAGCGCTCCATAATCCGCAAGCTAAAAATCACCCCGCGTTTCTATCAGGTGGATATGATGGGGGTTGTACACAACGCCGAGTATTTCAGATGGTTTGAAGAGGGCCGGCTTCAGATCATGACTGATATAATTTCTATAGATCAGTCAGCCAGCATGGGATATGCTTTCCCGGTTATTGAGAATACATGCAGATACCTGGGGTTTGCCGGATTCGGTGACAGCCTCATTATGACTACTATTCATAAAATTGAGTCTGAATACAGAGGAAAACTGAAGTTCACACACTCAATTGTCAATGAAAAAACCAGAGCCTCGATTGCAGAAGGTGAAACACTGATAACTATAATCGAGTATCCCTCCAGAAAGCTTGTCAAAGAGTGGCCTTCTGAAATATGGGAGAAATACCAGAGTCTTAAATGAACAATACCAAAGATTTTGAAGGTAAAGTCGCCCTGGTAACCGGGGGTTCACGGGGAATAGGGAGAGCGGTAGTACACGAGCTCGCCTCCAGGGGAGCAAAGGTATTCTTTACATTTAATCGAGACGAAGAGGCCGCCGCGGAGGTGGAGAAATCCAGCGGAAGCAGCGCTGTAAAATGCTCTCAGACAGACAGCGGGCTTATTGCCGGTACTGTGGATTCCATAATCGGTTCACAGGGGAAGATAGACATACTTGTGAATAACGCCGGCATCACATCCGATCAGTTTATAATGACAATGCCCCAGGAGGAATGGACAAAGGTGATCGATACCAATCTTGGCGGGGCTTTCAGATGGGCTAAGGCTGTGAGCAGGCCGATGATAAATGCCAGGAGCGGAGCGATTGTCAATATAGCCTCAGTTTCGGGTCTTCTGGGTATCGCCGGGCAGACAAATTATGCCTCATCCAAAGGGGCATTGCTTGCGTTCTCACGATCTCTGGCAGCGGAGCTGGCACCGAAGGGAATAAGGGTAAATGCAGTTGTTCCCGGGTTTATTGAGACAGATATGACTGCCAGAATGCCCCGCCAGATAAAACATCAGAACCTTGACAGAATTCTGCTGCACCGGTTCGGTAAAGCCTCAGAGGTGGCCAAAGCTGTGGCATTTCTCCTCTCGGAGGATGCGTCATATATAATAGGACAAACCATAGTAGTTGACGGCGGATTGACGGGGACAGTGGCATGACAGTGAAGAAGGCGTTTCTATTTCCGGGGCAGGGATCACAGGAGATCGGCATGGGGCAGGATCTCAAAGACGATCCTTTTTTCCGTTCACTCATCGAACTGGCCAGCGATCTTGCTCATGAGGATCTGGAAAAGCTTTGCACACGCGGTCCTGAACGTAAATTGATTCAGGCAAGGTTTCTTCAGCCGGCACTTGTAGCTGTCAGCCTTGGTTACCTGAACCGCATGATAGAAAACGGGATTACTCCGGATATAGTTCTGGGACACTCTTTAGGAGAGATCTCTTCTCTTGCCGCTGCGGGAGTAGTAACTTACGGAACCGCTGTCTCTATCGCAGCCAAACGCGGAGAACTGATGGACAAAGTGGCATCACAGGTCAATGGCGGCATGATGGCTGTGATGTTTATTGATCTTGATGTTCTGGAGAAGTATATCGAGGAGATGAACGAGCCGAACCGTATCGTACTTGCAAATGACAATGCTTCCCGTCAGATAGTCATTTCCGGCGATAACGAGCTGCTGGACCGGTTTGCTGCCCGTATCAATGAGGAGAAAGTGGGGAAATGCAAAAGGGTCAATGTTGTAGGCCCGTGGCACAGCCCATTTTTAAACGAGGTCCGTCTGGAGTTTGAGAACTGGGCTGAAGGGATAAAATTCCAGAAACCATCCATACCCATCGTGCTTAACGCTACCGCAAAACCTGAGACTCACCCAACCACCATAAAACATCTTGTCACATGGCAATTGACCAGTCCTGTTTTCTGGCGTGAGTCAATGGATTATCTCAAGAGTACCGGCGTAGACACCCTTTATGAAGTAGGACCCGGAAGAGTTCTTTCGGGACTTGCCCGGGTAAACGGGTTTGCCAGGGAAACCACGATTTATAATATCAACAATCTCCGTGGTGTGGAGCTCGCTGCGGCGGAATACGCGGAAACGGTTACTTAATGGTTTCCAATCGCTGAATACCGGTCATATCTCCTGAAGATAGAATTAATACTGGCAGTCAGGATCCGAAATTATATTAATTCGATGAGGCTTCTTCGCCTCAGTTCTCTCTTTATTTTTCCCAACTTTCTACATATTCGGGAGGGTGTCATGCCCAGGGCCAATGAGACTCATTTCCGCTTTTACTGTGGAGGTCTGGACAGAAGTCTTTTCCGGGTAGCCAGTTTTTCCGGAACAGAACGAATCTCCTCACCATACAGGTTTGATCTGTCGCTTATCTCAAGTGACGATCAGATAAGACATGATGATATCGTTGGGATGCCGGCCACACTTCTTATTGCCAGCGGTCAGAATTACCTGCCATATTCGGGTATTGTAAGTGAATTCCGGATAATTGATAAAAACACGGATTACTGTGTTTACGGTGCGGTTCTGGTACCCAGGCTATGGCTTGCCGGCCTTAATCAGCAATCAAGAATATTTCAGAAAATGTCCATTCCTGAGATTGTCAAGGCAGTTCTTGATGAATACAGAATTGGCAATTACAGAATACGTGTTTCAAATATGCCTGAACAGGAGTTTGTGGTTCAATACGCGGAATCGGACCTTAATTTCATCTCGAGATTGATGGAGAGTGCAGGGGTGTGGTTCCTTTTCCGTCAGGATCCGGTTCCGCAGTATAATGAGGAAACAGAAGTAGCAGGCGAGGAACTGATTGTTACAGATGATCCGGCGGAATTTGGAGTAGTGGAGAATGAAGATGTCCTTTTCAAGCCGCTTTCTGGCCTTGACAAAAGTGACAATTTCGAGCAGTTTGAATCCATATTGTCACTGAGTTCAACTAAGCAGGCAGTTGCCGGAAAAGTTCTGGTGAGGAATTACAATTACCGCAACCCGGAAGTGGAGCTTACAGGAAAGAGGGATATCGAGGGCGGCAAAGGCGGAACATTTTATCAATATGGCGGATTCGGCAGGAAGAGTGATGAGGTTCAAAGGTCAGCCGATGTGCTTTCCAGGCGCATAAAAACACAGCAGATTGTACTGAATGGTACCGGAAACAAGCGCGGATTCAGAGCCGGACTGCGTTTTACATTAAAGGAACATCACCGTGCTGACTTCAACGTACCCTATCTGTTGACATGCGTAAAGCATTCCGGAGGTCATCAGAACGGAAATGACACTCCGGTTTACAGCAATGAGTTTTCCTGTATTCCGGGTGAGAGAGCAGGGGTGTTTGCTCCGGAGATAAAGGCGGATATACCGAGAGTAAACGGGATTCTCACCGGGATAGTGGAGTCGAATGATCCTGAGTATGCTTGTATTGATGAAATGGGAAGGTACAAGATCCGTTTCCCGTTTGATGTATCGGAGAGAAAAAATGACTGCAGCGGATCGAAATATATCCGTCTTGCCCAGCCAAACAGCGGCCCTCAGTACGGGATCCATTTTCCCGCAAGGCAGGGTACAGAGATGGTACTTGCCTGTATAGATGGAGATCCAAGTAAACCTCTTGGTCTGGGTACAATCCCCAATGCCAATACCGTCTCTCCTGTAGTAAGCACCAATAAACAGCAGAACATCATAAGGAGTGCTGGTGGAAACGAGATACTCCTTGATGATACAGACGGGAAGCAGCGGGTTCGTATAATGACAAAAAAGAGTTTCTGTCTGGAGATGGATGATGAAAACGATCGGGTGCTGATCAGGACATCTGAGAAAAGTCATATAGTATTTGATGAAAAGAACAAAACAGTCTCTTTGACATGCGGAGAGAATACAATTGTTATCGGGAATGGGGACAATGGGGATTTTGCATCGATTAGCACGGCGGGAGGCCATGTTATCAGGGCGGATGACAAGAGCAAGCGGGTAACATTGCAGTCAGGGGAGGGGCTGAGTGTCGATCTGGACGACAGCAGCGGGAAAATAACTTTACAGAATAAGCAGAGTACCATTTCGCTGGAGAAATCCGGTATTGTACTGGATACGGGCGGGAAGATTTCTCTTAAGGCAGGAGGAAATATTGAAGTGAGTGGTACCGGAGTATCACTTAAATCCTCTTCCGGGGAGATTGAATTAAATGCGGCACAGGCACTGAAAGAGAGCGGCCTCAGTATAGAACAGAAGGCGGCCACTAGTCTGAAACTCGATGCTCTGCAGATAGAGGGAAAAGCATCGGGAGGTCTGAAGATGGGGGGAATGACTGTGGAAGTAAAGGGAGATGTGAGTCTCAAGGCAGGAGGGGGTGTTTCAGCAGAGCTGAGTGCCGGGGGGATTACTACTGTAAAGGGTGGAATAGTGATGGTTAACTGAAAGGGAGAGAATGTGGCAGAAGGCATTTGTACCCGGAAAAGATCAGGATGGCAGACAGATATTATCGGTTATAGGAAAGCGGACATATAGTATCGGGCAGGGAAAGGTAACTGCAACAGATCAGCAGGTGCCTATGATTTTGACGGATGAATACGCCGATCCCTCAAATATACTTCACTCGGAAATGACCGCTGAATCCGATCTTGTTGCCTTTAAACCGTCAACCGATGTGGTTGTGACTGGAAATGCCTGTGCACCTGACGGAAAACATGCTTATGTGCTGCAGTGTACTGTTGCGGTCGGGCCGATGAGGAAAACCATAAATGTTTACGGGGAGAGAAAACTTCAATCCCGCACACTTGGAGGATTTCGCTTCAGTGATCCGGTTCCATTTACTGAGATGCAGTTGGGCTACAGTCAGGCTTTCGGAGGTTATTGCCGTGACAAGCATGGGATTGTGCATGTATACCCTCCGAATCCCATCGGGACAGGTTTTACTATAAAGAACGGGGCATTTGATCCGGAGCAGGTAAAGGTACCCCGGATCGAGGACCCATTATCACCTGTTACTCCTGACAATATCTTTGTATCTAAACCCTGGAGATGGGATTGCACGCCGAATCCGGTGTCATTTGGCTGGACCCGTCGGGACTTTTATCCTCGTTTCAAGTATGCGGGTATAATGGTTCAGAAGATCGGTGGGAGTCAGGGTGAGCCGGGGGAAATATTCGGTTTTGACTGCCGCTTTTTTCAGGGTGCCTCCGAGGAACTCTGGGGAAAAGTTCTTGAGGGTAAAGAGAGTGTGATGCTTGAGAATCTGGATAGTAAGTACAGTGTTTTTAAATTCGAGCTTCCCGGAGAAATTCCTCATATCAGCATAGATATTGGAAAAGGTCCAAAGGAGCTTCAGCCGGTACTGCAGACAGTTATAATTGACATGAAAAGAAAACTGCTCAGCATGGTCTGGAGAGGGGCGCTGGAGTATGGGGGAATAGATGAGCTTGTATCGGTGGAGAAGATTGAGTATGTGGTTGAGGGTGGATAGACTTCAGATGCATGTACTTCTTATCTGACAGGTGATGTCCCCAGTGTAATGTCGGTTTTCTCACAAGTATATCATCACTCGCGCATTATTAAAGTGGCCGCTTCCGGCTTTTTCGTGGGTAGCCCCAACATATTGTGCCTAAGCACTTCTGAAACGTAAACAAGGCTTTACAGGAGGATATGGGTACAAATCCAATCCTCCGCAATGAAAAAAGATTGCTGTT
>JAAYIG010000233.1 GCA_012523595.1 Fibrobacter sp. | reverse complement strand
GACCTACACGACACTGGAACAGAAGATCATAGAAAGAATACTGGGGCCAGACAAATGCCCCGCCGTATTTTTCTGTAGCAACATAATTATCATAGTCGTTATGGGGAATATCTGTCAGTTTTGTATTCCCGTAGACCAGATCCACCTGCGGATTAGACTCGAGGTAATTCAAGAGCATTTCCAGAGTCTGGGACCGTAACCGGTCGTTTGTGCTGAACATGAAAACATATTTGCCTTCAGCCAGATAGATCCCCAGGTTCCATGCTGCATAAATACCGATTCTCTCCGCAGTTCTATAGTATCGTATCCCGGGATATTTCTCAATAAAGCGCATTATTACAGATTTTTCGTCCTGCGGAGAGGCGGCATCTATTACTATTACCTCAACACTCCCAAACACGCTTTGGCTCACGACATCACTGAGACATTCATCTATGAATTGCCCCGAGTTATAAGTAGATATGATAATTGAGACAAGAGGTTTTGACGGTACAGATGCAGAACTGAGAAAATCGCTTGAATTTATGGTAGATGTAAACCACTCTTTCTGGGTCTTCTGCAGTTGGGCAAAAATTTCAGGATCATCAGGGTAATAATCTTTCAACCCGAATAAAACCTTGAGTGCATCTTCATGCTTCCCCAGTGATCGTTGATATTCAGCAAACTCAATCGCAAGAGGTTTCAGTGATGGACACATTGCAAGCGCTTTGGTGTAATTCATAATTGCACCTGAGATAATTCCCGATTCTCTGTATGCCCTGGCAGCACAAACCAAAGGCCGGTGATCTGCACCACCCAACACTTCAGAAGCGATCAATGATGCCCTGAGCGCTTTATTTGTATCTTCTGACAAAATTTCATTTGAGTAGCTGATAAGGTTTTCTGCACGGATCAGCCATCTGGAATGCTTAATGCCACAAATCATATCCATAATCCGTGTTTTAATCACATCGGCCATCTTTTCCCATGTAAACCGTCGGGCATTTTCAATTCCCTTTTTTCCCCAATCTTCCCGTGTGCCGGTATCCAGCATCTTACGCATCGCATCAACTATCTCCGGACCTGATCCCGGATTAACATACACACATGCATCCCCGCCGGCTTCGGGAATTGAAGAATTCCTGCATGCAATTACCGGACAGCCGCAGGCACCGGCTTCGATTACAGGTATTCCAAATCCCTCGTATATTGAAGGATATATAAGTGCCTGAGCACCACTGTATGCCGCCACAAGTGTCGGGTCATCTGTGTAATCTATCCTCATGACTGAGGT
Source organism: Fibrobacter sp. (assembly GCA_012523595.1). NCBI lineage: Bacteria > Pseudomonadati > Fibrobacterota > Fibrobacteria > Fibrobacterales > Fibrobacteraceae > Fibrobacter > Fibrobacter sp. The sequence continues at coordinate 4,522 of JAAYIG010000233.1, read as the reverse complement.
TCCAAAGCGGGCAATTTCAGAATCAGAAAACTTTTCACCTCCGATGCAGACAATCCGGGTCTGGTTTCGAAGATCTGAGTTGATAAATGATTCCAGAACGATGCCGCCGTTTTTGTATGATGACCTTTTTCCCACCATGACAAAATAGGGCCCTTTAATCCGGAACTGTTCTCTGAATCTTTCAACCTCCTGTAAAGCGGGCCTGAAAATATCTGAAATAGCAGGGTAAGCCACGCTCACCCTGTCTGGCGGTTCATGATAATACCTTGACAAATCATTTCGGGTTGATTCGGAGATGGCAATGAATTTATGCGTGCAAGAAAATGCCCTCTTTTTAGGAGCCCACATTCCTGTAATCATGTTTGCTCTTGCCAGTTCCGGTATCAGATCATAGACAAGCTGAATTGAAGCTATTCCCGGCGCTGAAGAATAATAGGTGCTCATGAATAGATCGGCTCTGTTTTCTCTGCATATCGCAGTGAGCAGTTTTTCATCATTTTCAAGATCACAATTAGTGACACTGCAGTACTCCGGGATCACCAGTTTTTCAACACCTTCTATTCCCGGATCATAATTTCCGCGGACAAGCAGGATTATTCTGGTATCTTTCAGCGTCTCCTTAAGAATTGGAATAATATTCTTCCATATCCGGGAAATGCCTACATTTGCCCCTGCCTGAATCTGGAATATCAATCCGTCAATTACAACTGTACTTTTCAGCGCACCGGAAGAGATCTTCGTGGCCTTTTTCCCTGCCTTCTTTGCAACTACAAACATATCATAATGAAAAAGACCGGGCATTGTTTCGATTACCATCAAACCAGATTGTTCCAGGATTTTTCTGGCGCTATTCTCATCGTACAAATAGAGGTGCTCCTCAGGAAGGAACATCTCCCATGAGGCACCCTCGCCACGATAACATGGTGTCTGGATCAAACATACACCATCCTCCCGCAGATAATCCGATATGGCACTTATTGCCTTTACAGGTTCATGAAAGTGCTCCATAACATCAAAAGCGCAGACAGCATCATACTTCCTGTAAGGCAGTTTGACATCAGGAAACAACCCGGGTATGATATGCTCCAGACCGAAGGTATTTTTTCCAAGTCTGCATGTGTTCTCGTCAATTTCTATGCCTGTGGCTTTACGAATGCCGTGAGAAAGGCAGTACTGAAGAAACCCGCCATGAGAGCACCCGATTTCAAGCACCCGTTCCGGCAGAATTTTATGCCTGTTAAGAATTCGATACCAGAGCGGTATCCGATCGTGAAAATCCTCAATCATCCTCTGCTCGATAGGGGGAGTACGGCTTTTTTCGATCTGGTGTTTGTGCCAGTATTGATCCATCCCATAAAATTTTTTCAGTTCCTCTGCTGTGTAGACTTTTTTTAAGACCAGAGTACCGCACTTTTTACATCTGCCATAGAGTTCATGCGTTGAATTTTCGGTCTGTCCTCCGCACCAGCATCGGGCAGAGTCATTGTCGTCAGGCAACATCGTGGACATCAATATCTCCTGTTAGAGCTCGAGATCAAAGCTATAGTATATTATTGGCAAGTCACAAGTTGCAAGTCACAGGTCACAAGTTGTGAGGATAAGGAATAAGGGCTTAAGAAAAAGAAAGTTGCCTGGAAATATTTCTCCGACTTTCGACTTGCAACTTTCAGTTTCTTCCGGTCAGCAGATTGTTTCTATTGGAGCCTTGCCCTTGAGGTTCACGCACTGGCTTGAAACAAAACGGGAGGGGTCGGGAACCTGATCAGAACAGCTTATCGGCAGATTCGCGGCATGCTTCTGAAGAAATTTCTGTCCATAAGAATTCCAGACTTTATCAAAAACACTCTGCGAACGTCGCTTTACCACTATATCTGTAGTCACCAGTATCCTGCTTAACTGGTTGGCCTGCATACATAAATCAAGATCCCAGAAATGCTCTCCATCGAAGGTCTCTTCATCAAACCTGATTTTCTGGAACAAAGATGCCCTTACGGCCATAAAAAAGCCATCACAGATAACAGCCGGAAAATTCCCATTTTCAGGTGAGAATACAACTGCAAAGAAATCACCATTCTGTAAATGATGAACCACTCTGCCCTTGATAAAGGGCCTTCCAGCGGCGGTCCAGGAATATTTATCTGCAAAAAGAAACTGCGTTCCGGCAACTCCGGCAATCCCTAACCAGGGATCATCGGAAAACTTTTTTTCCAGTATACATCCCCAGTTCATTTTCATGAAGAAAAGATCTTCTGGAACAAAAACCAGTATATCACCACGGGCTTTGGAAACGCCCTGATTGTAAGCTGCGGCCAGTCCCATTCCGTTGCTGCCATCAACCATAATGTACTCATGATCAACCCCGATAGTCTTTGCAGTATTGCGCTCCTGGATTGATTCGGGAATGGGCCGTCTCCAGCATGTAATCACACTTATCATAAATTCTGTCCTCCAAAGTTACTATGAAATATGAATCAGCCTCCGGCAATATATCAAGTATTAAGTTGCAAGTCACAAGTCTCAAGTCGGAATCGGAACGGAAACAGAAGAAATTTCCGATATCTTAATGTTCAGATGTATCAATATGATCCCTGTCCTTCCCTACTTCCCGCCCCTTCCCTATCACCTTATTCCCGAACCGGGCCACAATTCTATCCACTGCGGCTTCAGTTGCCTCTATCGACTCAATTGTCTTCTGAGCGAAAAGGTCGGTCTGTTCGGCATCATCGAGCCCTGTTACACCGACACCCAGAAGTCTTAAAGACGGCTCCTTGAGTTCTTCCAGAAGCTGTAGCGCGTTATCGAAGATTAATTTGGCCGTATTTGATGACTGAGGGAGGGATTTTCTGCGGCTGTGCCTGCTGAAATCCGGACGTCGCCAGGTAAGAAAAACAGTATGACCCTTTACGCCATAACGACGGGCCCGCCTCGAAACATCCTGGACAAGTAAAAAGAGCACATCTCTCCACTCATTTCTGTCTCTTGAGTCAGCATTAAAAGTATGCTCTCTTGAGATCGACTTTATTGAATCATACTCACCCACCGGGCGCTCATCAATTCCCCTGCAGAGGTTGTAAAGAGAGATACCCTGCTTTCCAAACCGATCATTGAGATACTCTAATGAGAGGTTCTGCAAATCTCCCACTGTGCATATCCCCATCCTCTGAAGCACCTCTGTGCTCTTTACTCCAACACCCCAGATTTTTCCAACTTTCATGGGGGCCAGCCACTCTATTATCTGTTGAGGTTCTGATGGGACGATTGTGATGCCGTTTGGTTTATTAAAATCAGATGCAATTTTTGCCAGAAACTTATTCGGGGCCACACCTATAGAGCCGGTGAGTTTCTGTTCACTCCTGATTCTCTCTGTTATCGCTTTTGCGGCATCCAGAGGAGATCCAAAGAGCCTGTCGGTGCCGCTCATATCCAGAAATGCTTCATCAACTGATACCTGCTCGACACGGGGAGAAAACTGCTCAAAGATGTTCATGATCGCTTTTGATACACTTTCATAAACATGCATCCTCGGAGTCACGAAGATTCCGTCGGGACATCTTCTGTAAGCCTCATTAATAGGCATTGCGGAATGGATTCCAAACCTGCGTGCCTCATAGCTCGAGGTAGAAACAACCCCTCTGTTGCCTGGACGGGCACCGACAATTACCGGTTTACCCATGTACTGCGGATTATCACGCTGCTCTATGGAGGCAAAAAAAGCATCCATGTCTATATGGAAAATCGTTCTGTTATTAGAGGAACTCATTGGTCAGTTCTGATGATTTGTCCGGAATCAGTTGGGAACAGGAGCCCGTGTGCAGATAAATATATCTTTAAATCAGCCTTTATGCATAGATTCACCATCTCACATCATCAACCCACAAACAGAATGGCGCCCCTTTGCCAACCCTGACCTCAAGTTCGATTTCCCCATTCTGACTGCCGGTTTCAAGGGACAGCTCTTTCCAGTTCTTAAGATTGATCTCAGAATAACTGGCGCTCTTTGATGGTTTTAATCCATTGGGGAAATTATAGTATGTCCAGGCTCCTCCAGCCGGACGTGTTCGGAATGAAATTTTTCCAGATCCCCTGACCTTTAAGTTCAACAAATCTTTATCGCCACTCTTTACCAAAACAGCTTTTGAAGCACTGCTGTTCTTTTCCCTTGCATCTCCACTGATTCGCAAGGAGTATTTACCACCCGCCACGCCGGCAGTATCCCGTAATATATAAACTCCTGAATTACTGCAGATCCATCCCTCTGTAGACTGTTCAAATCCCCCCTCATCACATTCTGCAGATTGAGAGATGTTTTGGGGTATGACTTCAGATCGTGATGAATCGAAAGAGAATGGTCCCTTGACAAATCGCGCAAAGAGCGGGAGGTGATCTGAATACCCTTTAATCGTAAAATCCTCGCCACCGGTTCCACTCAGCATTGTGGTGTCATATATGGTGTCCTCATCGGAGCAGCTAAGAGTAAGTACCAGATTCTCAAGATCTATGGTAAACCGTTCAAGGCTGTGAG
>JAAYIG010000232.1 GCA_012523595.1 Fibrobacter sp. | reverse complement strand
GTTCCAGTGTCGTGTAGGTCCGCATCCAATGTGGAAAAGAAACGTTCATGAGAGAGTCGGATATTTCGATATCAGATACAGGGCGATAGGTGATCAGGATTTCTGGATCAGGCTAGGGCGTAAGGGAACACTTGCGCATATAGATGAGTTTACTGGCGTATGTTGGCTCACAGAAGACTCTTTGTCCGGAGATCTCTCTTCAATGATAGAAATTTTTGAGATTCACGCAAAGCATCAGCGTAATTTTCTCCATGAGCAGAAAAGGGATTACGCTCCAAATGAATTCTCACATCTTCTTAATGAATATGTAAGGATTCTGGTAGTTTTGACTAATGCAAATAAGTTCGCGGAGGCGGTCCGGTTCAGGGATAGGTACCATGCGATGTTTCCGCTCAGCAGTGATCTTGTAAAACTTGAAGCAACGATGATCCGGCTTAAAAACATGCTGGCGAACTCAAGAAGTGCCGGATTGTAAATTTTGGCAGAGAGTCTGTTGTATCCATGAGGGCTGGAAAACTTCCTGACGTTATTGACCGCTCAATGGAAGTTTGTAATACCTGACTTATGCATCCGGGAAGGGACGAAGTGCGTTTAGACCTTGCAGCAGAAAGGCTTGAACAAATCGCAGGTGCACCACACCTGTGGTACATCAAGATTTGTGAAAGCCTTTATGCACAAGGGCTAAGCGCAATTTGCCCTGATCCGGGTGCATAAGTTAGGTAATAATTGCAGAAACATATCGAAGTCACTATTTTCTACAGATAACAAATCAGGTGTTCAGATGTTTTTTTCAGATAAAAAATTGGTTTTAGCCCCCATGGCAGGCGTTACAGATACGGTGTTCCGCCGCATCTGCAAAGAGCAGGGTGCAGATATAGTGGTATCTGAGATGGTAAGTGCCGAAGGTCTTATTTACTGCTCAGAAGTCACAGAAAAACTGATGCTGTTTGATGTATCGGAGCGGCCCATTGGAATTCAGCTTTTCGGTTCCGATCCGGATCATATGGCCAGAGCCGCAAAACTCACCTATGATAAAGTCAGACCCGATTTTATTGACATAAACGCCGGATGTCCTGTTGCCAAGGTCGTTAAGAAAAATGGCGGCTCAGGGCTGCTGAAAAATCATGATCTTTTCTGCAGAATAGTCGGCAAGGTGGCGGAATCAGTACCCGTTCCTGTAACTGTCAAGATACGTTCCGGGTGGCGTATGAATGAATGGGTTGATGTTCAGTTTGCAGCATCTGCATGGCAGTGCGGCGCTGCTGCAGTTACACTTCATCCCCGTTCACAGTCGATGGGCTTCTCGGGCCATTCCTTCTGGGAGAGAATCACAGAGGTAAAAAAGGCTGTTCCCATTCCGGTAATTGGAAATGGAGATATCGTGAGTTCAGAGGATGCCCTGGAGATGTTGAGGATAACCGGATGCGATTCAGTGATGATAGGCAGGGAGGCTTTCGGCAATCCCTGGATTTTTGCGCAGATAAAGAGCGCTCTGAAGTCTGAATGCGGGCCGATTGTGACTCCTGAGATGAAAGTCGATCTGGCGCAGGAGCATGTAATCAGGTTCAAAGAAATGTATGGAGAAAGATTCGCGTATAGGGAGATGAAAAGACATGTCTCCCGCTACATAAAAGGACTCTCAGGTGCATCGGCGCTCAGAGACCGGATTTTCAGGGCAGAATCAACTGATCAGCTGCTGACTGTGTTAAAGCAGATTCTTGAGATGGCCCGTTAGGATTAGCCAGCCCATTTTTTGCCGCATTTTCGGCAAATCCACACATTGCACCCCATGAACTTAAATTTCTCGAGCAGGTTCAGTTTTTCTGCTTTGTCATAGCCCCTTGACATACATCTGGGACATTTCGTCTGATTGCTCATTGCTTTTTTGGTTGGTCGCTTGCCCTGGGTCATCT